>CALCHX010000080.1 GCA_937906875.1 uncultured Gemmatimonadota bacterium
GCCGTCATGCAGTGCAAGATTCGTGCTATTGGCACTTTACTTACAGACCACTAGGGCATCAGTCGGTACACAAGGCACTGGCGGCGCGTGGGGCGCTGACGGCTTCGCTCGCACAACTCGAAGCGAGTGCGGCCATCTCGCGCCAGCTTCTCCAGTCGCAGCCAGGCAACCTTCCCGTCCGCCACGACCTCGCTCGCGGGCTGCTATTCGCCAGTTCGGTTCACGCCAGGCTAGCCGCCCGATCGCGAGCGGAGCCGGAAGTGCGCTCCGCGCACCGCCAACGTGCGGACGCGTCGTTTGAGGAAGGTCAGAGACTCATGGCCGTGGCGCACGACGGCGGCCAGCTGTCGAGCGAGGACTCGGCGCTCCTCGCGCGGGCGCAGATCGCGCTCGACGCGGCGCGGACAAGGCCCTGAGCTCCTACGCGCCGTGCCCGAAGACACTGTCAATCTTCGAGAGCTACCGGGACATCAACTTCCACTGAACACTCACTGCAGCTACTGGAGTCCATCGGCTCCAAGCTCCGACCGGCGCTAGCCTGCGGAAGTCGGAGCCGGCGAACTGGCGCGCAGCGCGACCGCCAGACTGGAAGCCCACGGCGTAAGAGATCCCGCTACGACCGCTACTCCAGCCGCGCAGAGAACCATCTCGGCGCGACCGATGAGTTTCCGGAGGTCGCCCCGTCAGAACATGTGAAGGCACCGCGACGTCCTCACTCAGGAGATAACGCCATGTCCACCACGCAGGCCCCCTCGCCAACGATCAGGAAGCCCGGCCGCAAGCCGGCAACTCCGCGCAAGCTGTTCGTGAACATCCCCGTCGCCGACGTCCAGCGCTCCATCAAATTCTTCGAGGAACTCGGCTTCACGTTCAACGAGCAGTTCACGGACGCCAGCGGCACCGCCATGCTCGTGGGCGAGGACGCGTACTTCATGTTCCTCACGCACGAGAAGTTCCTAAGCTTCAGCAAACGGCCCCTCGCCGATCCGCGCCAGGCGACTGGCGCGTTGTTCACGCTTGGCGTGGACAGCCGCGAGGCAGTGGACGCGATGGTGAATCAGGCCGTCGGGCTTGGCGGCACGCCCGCGCACGAGCCGCAGGACCACGGCTTCATGTACGACTGGGGTTTCTACGATCTGGACGGTCACGGATGGGGGGTGTTCTGGATGGACCCCGCAGCGGTGCAGGGCTGAGCGAAGGGGTGGGGAGGGGTGGCGCCTGACTGGAGATACCCCTTCCCCTTACCTTCGCTCGCCGAGGAGCCTCGGACATCTGCTCTCAGCTTCCAGCGCAGCTGTCCTGGAAGCGCCGGAAGGCGTCGAGTTGGACTCTCCAGTGCAGCGCGAGAGGCGCGCGCGAGCGCATAATGACCCTTGCCGAGCGGCAGACGTAGGGTGTAAGATGGCGCCGTTTGAGTCAGCCGATGTGATGCGCAATGTCTTTCTACCTGCACTAGCGTATTGCGTTCATGGCGAACCCAGGCGAGACGCGTGGTGTCGTTACCGGCTCGGACCGCAGGGAGAGAGCATCTTCGCGTCCGGCGGTGCGGATGCGCCCCCGCCTGCGCTCCGAGTGCCCGTGCGGGGCGACCAGTTCACCGTGCAGCAGATGCTCGCCCGGGACCACTTCAGTGACTTCTTCGACGGGCTGGAGCGGTTCCACCTCGTCATCGAGCAGCGGCTGGCCCGGGCGGAGGACATCCGGCCGCACCTGCAGTACTGGCTCGAGATCCTGGCGACACCCTCCGAAGATGCAACAGACGTGTGGAAGTCCAGAGAATACCTCGACGCGCTCTGGAGGTTCGTGGATGTCTACAGCACTGGCAGGGTCCGCTCCCTGATGACCGCCCTGGGCTACGAGGCGCAGATGAACAAGCAATTCCGTGAGGCCGAGGTTCACCGGCGCGTCGGCATAGCCGGCCAGGCAGGCCCGGGGACCGATGTCTGACGACCTACCCGGCCTTGCTGCCGTCACCGCCGCCGCCCACGTCGCGGCGTACGTCGTCATCTTCGGTCTCGCTGCCGCGGTGGTCTACGGCGTCGCCATCGGCTTTGCCCGGGGCGAGGGGGCGCCGCTTGGCGGGGCAGCCCCACCGAGTGCCGTATCCCTCCTGCTGTCCACTATGATCACCGCGCTGGATCTGATCAGCAACATGGTCGCGAGCACCGGCGCTCCGCTCGGGGTGCCGGATACCATCCTCTATCTCTTCGGCGGCGCAAGCGCCGCTTACCTCACGGGGCGGAGCGCCGTCGGGCGCGCAGCTCGCCAGTTCCTTGTCAGAAGCATTCCAACCGTCCAGCCCCCCCATCCATGATTGCGCTCGCTGCCGTGCTCGCGCTCTCCGCACAGAACCTAACGGTTCCGACGCTCGGTTCGGTGGGCGACTTCATTGCCGTCGTCACGGCGTGGACCCTGGTGGCCATCATAGGCCTTCTCGGGCTCGCCGTCCTCTGGGAGATCCTGCGAGGCAAGATCAAGCTCAGCGACCTCCTTCGCGAAGCCGGAGCTGAATCCGGAACGGCAAGTCTGGCGAAGTTCCAGTTCCTGATCTTCACCTTCGTGATTTCGCTGAGCATCTTCGTCATCACGATCCAGCAAGGGGCTTTCCCCGATATCGATCCCAGCATCCTGGTGCTACTCGGCCTCAGCGGCGGAGTTTCTCTCACTTCGAGCGGCATCTCTAGCGCCCGTATCCTCCGCATGGAAGAACTCCGTGTCGAGGAATCCAGGGAGAAGAATCGCCTCGAGGAACTCAAGGAGACGAACCGCCTCGAGGAACTCAGGGAGACGCATCGTCACCTGGAAGCGATTCAGGGGGTGAGGCAGTGATCAGCCGCTGCAGCTGGTATTACGCCAGTCGGGCGATCGGACCGTACGGACCGGACGTCCCGTATCGGCGGGGAGCGACGGCGCTGGTAGCGCGACCGGCGACCCGCGACCAGCGATCGGCAAAGACCGGATGTGAGAACGTGCCACACGGTCCACGGTGCCCTGCTCCACCAAGAAACCGCAGTTGACCGGTTTGCGATCAGGATACCACGGCTCTGGCCCGACCAGTCCGGATCGGATGACGGAACCGGTGGAACCAGGATGGAGCCAGCAGCAGAACTGTTGCTCCAGCGCTGGAGCTTCGATCCGCCAGGAAGTCGACGGCGACCACATTTCGATGGCCGCACCGCGCTCCGATCGACTCGCACCTTCACGCGGTCGATCAGCGTCTCGCAGACTAATCGGCAGCGCGCCGCACCAAGGCCCGCTGTACACCGAGGTCGGGCCTGAGCTCATCGGCTCGGCCACGCTCGCCTGGGCGCACCTGACGTCCCGGATGCCCGACGCGCACGTCCGACAGGAGCTGACACGGACGTTCGGGTCGCACTTACCGCGCGGCTGGCCGGGCGCTACTGCCCGGCGGCCGGGTAACGCAGATACTCCAGGATGAGCCGGTCTTCGGCATCGGACGCGTTTCCGTGGCGGCCGAGGAACTCGTGCAGCTCGCGCAGCCGCACGGAGTCGGCGCCCACGATGCCTGGCCGGAGGCTCTCCACGGTGTGGCACGACGCGCAATACTCTGCGTACGGCGCCGCGCCGGGATGCCGGGACTGCGCCGCCCCTTCCCCCGCGGGCGACGAGCGGGGGCCGACGAGCCAGACGAATGCGCCCGCGGCCAGCACGAAGACGACGGTGAGGACGATCGAGGCACGCTGCGCGGAGACGTATCGCATGGTGGGATTCCAGGGTCAGACTATGTCGAACCGCTCGCTGTGCACGCGGGGCCGGGACACACCGGTCTCAACGAGGATTCGCTCGACTGAGTCCATCATCGGGCGCGGTCCACAGACGAAGTAGTGGTACCGGGTGGGCTCCGCTGGCAGGTAGCGCAGCAGGAGGTCCCGTGTCACGACGCCGCGTTCGCCGCTCCAATCGGCCGGCGCCGACTCGAGCACCTGGACGATCTCGAGGCCGAGCGTGCCGCGGAGCGATTCGAGCTCCCGCCGGAACAGGAGGCCGTCCGTATCGCGTGCTGCGTGCACGAGAAGGACGGGCCTCCGGTCGCCGCGGTCGCGAAGGGTGAGCAGCATCGAACGCATGGGCGTGACTCCGATGCCGCCGGCGATCATGACGAAGCCATCGGCGTCCACGCGCTCGTGCGAGAAGGCGCCGAAGGGGCCATCCACCCAGACGCGCTCCTTCTGCGTGAGCGCCGGCACCACGTCTCCGGACCAGTCACCGAGCGCCTTCACCGCGAGCTCGATCGCCCCGTCCGATGGCCGCTCGGCGGACGAGGCGAAGGAGAGAGGGTGCTGCTCCCGCGAGAACGGGGAGCGGCCGGTGACGAGCCACGCGAACTGCCCAGCCACGAAATCGAACCCCGGGTGCCCGACCGGTCGAACGCGGAGGAGCCGCGTCGCGCCGCCGATGTCGACGTTCTCGGCCACTTCCCATGGCTTCCTGCGCATCGCCATCGGCCGGATCACCCTGTAGATGGCGAGCAGCGCTCCGAATGCCGCGACGTACGCGACGAGCAGGACCCGGCCGGCAGTCGTCGCTCCGTATCCACCAACCACGACGACGTGCGCGGCGAGGGCGGCCACGATCACCACCGCCAGCCCGACGTGCACCGAGCGCCACCCCTCGTACGACAGCCGCAATCGACGGCGCAACACCGTCGTCGCGACGAGGATCACGAGCGCCAGGGTCGCCAGCGCTCCGCTGCGGGTGACCGCGCCGCCAGAGAATGGGCTCCAGGTGGAGAGTGGCAGCCCCTGCAGGTTGAGGAAGAGTGGGTGGCCGACGGCGAAGGCCAGCGCTGTGAAGCCCATGCCGCGATGGAACTGCAGGAGCGCGTCGTTGCCGAAGAGGCGGGAGATCGTGCCCTGCCGAGAGACGAGCGCGAACTGCGCGAGGATGACCGGCGTGGCAATGAAGCCCAGGGCCACGCTCGCCTCGACCAGCCACGGCCTAGCGTTGGGGTACGGGTCGCTCACCACCGCAACCGCCAGGGGTGCCAGAACGAGCAGCGCGTAGAGCGATAGCCAGAGAGTACCGCGGGCGCCGAGCGGCGCCTGGACCCGACGCTGTTGTTGTCTCACGGTCTGCGTGTGCCTCGTGGAGGGGGATCCGGAGCGCAGAAGTGAGGAGTTGCTCGCGGCGGGGCGCACGGCCGGAGCAGCAGGATCCACACCAACGGCGCGCGCTCGACGTCAGACGACGAGCGGGCGCGCGTCTCACCGCCATCGTCACGGCACCGCCGCCTGGCGACGGAGCTCGACGACGGCGGGCAGTCCAGGCTGCGGGAAAGGCTACACCCAGAGTATCCCGGATCCAGGCGAAGGGATAGGTGAAGAGCGCACGGCGAGACTTGACCTGAGTCGAACGGGTCGCCATATTCTCAAAGTGCTTGGAGAACTCACTTTCCCTGATCGGCGGATCGCCGAGCTGGACCTGAAGCTCTGGACGGTCCTTGCCAAGGCCTACGACGCCGTCCGCGCGCATGCCTTCGCGGACATCGAGCAACACGGACTGACGCCGGGGGAGTTCGGCGTGCTCGACACCCTGTTCCACAAGGGGCCCATGCTACTGGGTGAGCTCCAGCACCGCGTGCTCGTCACGAGCGGTGGCATCAGCTTTCTCACGGCGCGGCTCGAAACACGGGGGCTGGTTGAACGGCGCGAGTATCCGGCCGACCGCCGCACGAAGCAAGTCGCGCTCACTGCCGAGGGGGAGGCGCTGATGCAGCGGGTCTTCCCGGAGCACACGGCCGCCATCTCGCGAGCGCTGGCCGGTGTCGACCCCGCAGTCAAGGAGGCGGCCCTGTCCCTCCTGCGCACCATCGGGCGGACGGTGGCCACCGTCCCGGTCCCCTCTCCGGAGGCTCGAGGGCGGCAGACCGGTTGATTCTCTCGCTTGAAAGCTGACCACGGCGAGACCGTGCGTTTCTCTTAGCACTTCGCAACTTCCAACATCGAGGCAATTTAATGACCGTTTCCGAGACGTCACCGATCGCCGTGAACGCGACCGGCAGCACCGCGACCGCCAGCGCGCAGCTGTTGTTGGCGACCGACCCGATCTGCTCGCACTGCTGGGCGATGGAACCCGCCCTCCGGCGCTTCCTGTACCTCTACGCCAGCAATGTCGGCGTGACTCATCTCTATGGCGGGCTACTCCCAGGGTGGGATGGATTCCAGGACAGCGGCGGCATCCGCCAGCCGGCCGACATTCCGCCGCACTGGATGGAAGTTGCCGAACGCTACGGCCAGCCCATCGACCCTTCAGTCTGGCTCAATGATCCACTCAGCTCGTCCTCCCCGCCCTCGGTCGCGGCCCATGCGGTGCGGGCTCTCGCCCCTGATCGCGAGGAGGACTACCTGCGCCGGATGAGGCAGGCGCTCTTTCTCGAGGCGCGCAATATCGCCCGGCCGGAGGTGCTCGTTTCGTGCGCCGTGGACATCGGGCTCGACCAGGCACAGTTCCAGAGGGCACTGAACGACCCGGCGAGCGAGGCTGCGTTCGCGGCCGACCTGGAGCAGAAGCGCACACTCGGCATCCGTGGCTTCCCGACACTGATCGTCAACGGACCGGCGACCGAGCAGCCGTGGGTCATGCGTGGCGCACAGCCCTTCTTCCGCCTCGAGCGGGCGCTCGAGATAGCGCTTGGCGAGCTGCCCCCGGCGCGTGAGGTCAGTGTGGAGGCAGTGATCGAGGAGTACCGCTCGGGCACCACGCGGGAGTTCGCCGAGGTGCTGGAGCTGGACGCCGAGAACACCGAAGCGGCGCTCCGGAAGGCTGGAGCGGAGGGCCGTCCGCTTGCCGGCAGCCATCTCTGGTTCGCCGCCTAGCCAGGCGACGTTGCAGCGACGGGTGCTCGCGATCGCGCGGCACCCGGGCCCTTCCGATGTATATCCACGGCGCCGGCGCGCCCATGGCCGCCCGCCGTCCCCCGAGCCGACTCCCGGACGCACCTGAGGAGAATACAACGATGAGCGACACCAACCGCAGCACCGTCACACCGAAGGCCACCGTCCAGCGCATGTTCGATGCGTTCGGTGTGGGCGACCTGGACGCTCTCGTCGAGACCGTCCATCCCGAATCGCAGTGGAGATATTACGGCGCGAACCCGCAAGTGGGCGTGGGAACTTTCGTCGGGCGGGCGGAGGTACGGCGCTTCTTCGAGGGGATCCTCAAGCGCCGGGCGATCACCGAGTTCAACGCTGACGAGTTCATCGTTGACGGGGAGACGGTCGTGATCTTCGGCAGCGAGGCCGGCACGGTCATCGAGACGGGAGAGGAGTTCCGGAACGAGTGGGCACAGAAGTACGTCGTCCGCGACGGCCTGATCGTGGAGATGGCGGAGTACAACGTGCAGGTGGAGCCGCGGAGCTGACGGGGTGGAGTGGCTGGGCGGAGAGCGTGACGTGCCGCACCGTCGCGACACCCGCACGACCTTCCGCGACCTCGAGAGCGGCCATGTCGCGCGCGTGCTGTATGCGCTTCGATGACCTGCGCCTTGCGAGGCGCGCCGTCATGCCGTGGTCACCGGCACCTTCCTGAGTCCACAACATTCTGTGGCCGGCGGATCCAGCAGACACAAACATCACCAGTGGCGCAACCGCACCCTGCACAGGTGAGTGTGATCCGGCTCGGTGGGGCGACGACCAGTTTGGTGGCGAATCGGGATAGGGTTAGCCGGGATCACCGGCCAACCCTATCCCGATTTCTGAAGCGACCATTTCAGTGAGAGCGGGCGACCGGACTCGAACCGGCGACGTCCAGCTTGGGAAGCACGTCCGGCGCTCACGACTCGTGCGCATCTGCGCTCAGATCAAGCGCTTAGCTGCCAGCCTGTGAGCACCTGCGCTCACGCGTGAGCGCAGCATCGAGCGATAATGTGCCCCAATGTGCCACAGGCGCTAAGGGCTCTCAGGTCGGCGACTGCGACTGATCTGTACGCCCCCAGACCCACTATCTACAAGTGACGCGGCGCGACGCTGCACGCTACACACGCCGGCGGCCGCGTGTCGTGCAGCAGCTCGACGTGATCGTGAGCTGCTCGGTAGCCTCGGCTCGGTAGTTCGCACGGAGTTGCCCCGCCACCGTCGCGAGCATCCAGGGCGCCCTCTACCTGCTCGTGCTCGCGATCACCTCGGCGGTCGCGCTCCACCGCGGTCTGGCCGAGGCGCGGGGCGAGCTGCCCGTGTGGGGTAGGCTGACGGTCATCACCGCGGCCGCCGCCATGCTGCTGCTGGCGAACGTGCAGGACGAGCGGCGGGAGCGGTCCTGACGGCCGTCATCTCGCGCGCGGGACAGTCGCTACTGCGCGAGATCGTATACCACTGTGTCGATCCGCCTGATCCACTGCCTCATGATGACCTCCTCAGCCGTCGGGTGTCGGTAGGCGGCTCCTCGCCAGCGATTCCCGACATCGCCGAAGTGTCCGATGCGCCGTCTCGATGCCCATCGAGGTCATTCGCTGCCGTCGCTCGTCGTATCCGTCTCGAGGTCCTGCCGCACGAGCCCTGCCCTCATGAGCGGCCTGCGAGCCACGCGTCAGTGTGAGGATGTCGAGGTCGTTCCCTGCTCATGTTGGCAGAATCAGATGTTTTCTTGACTCCGGTCCGGCTTCCGTTCACCCTGCGAGGGTGGACCACGCCACTACCCTGTTCCTCTCGCCCATCGGTAGGTGACCCCCGCAGAGACCCGTCGACCAGACATCCCACACTCGCCGTCCGAGCCAGCTCCTGCCGCGCCCGTCGTCGCGGAGCCCTTCCCCACGCGCCGGACCGGCGACGCGCCCCCCGAGGCGTACGCACGCCAGGCAGGCGCCGGCTACCTCCTGATCATCGTCAGCGGGATCTACGCCGAGTTCTTCGTTCGCGGCCGCTTGATCGTGCCGGGCGACGCCGCCGCGACCGCGAGCAACGTCACGGCCGCCGAGCCGCTCTTCCGAACCGCGCTCGCCAGCGAGTTCGTCATGCTGCTGTGCGACGTCGGCGTCGCGCTGGCGTTGTACGTGGTGTTCCGGAGCGTGAGCCGCAATCTCGCGCTGCTCGCGGCGTTCTTCCGGCTCGTCCATGCCGCGATCGTCGGCGCGAACCTGCTCAACAGCTACATCCCGCTGCTGCTCCTGGGCAGCGGCCTCTCCTCGCTCGGGATGGCACAGCAGCAGGCGCTCGCGCTGATGTACCTGGAGGCGCACGCGTACGGGTACGCCGTCGGTCTGGTGTTCTTCGGCGCCTACTGCCTCGTCCTCGGCTTTCTCGTCCTCCGCTCCCGCTACGTCCCGCGCCTGCTCGGCGTGCTGCTCCTGCTGGCGGCGGCCGGCTACCTGGCGGACAGCTTCGCGCGGACGCTCCTCTCCGACTACGCCGCGGTGGAGTCGACCTTCGCGCTGCTCGTCTTCGGCCCTGCGTTCGTCGCGGAGCTGTCGTTCGCGCTCTGGCTAGTGGTCAGAGGCGTGCGGGTGCCGGAGGAGCGCGCCGGCGGCGGCGGTGTGCAATGAAGGTCTGCATCGTCGGCGCCTCGGGGAAGCTCGGCCGGTACATGGTCCGGCACGCCCTCGACCGCGGCCACGAGGTGGTCGGCGTCTGCCGAGCGCAGAGCGTGCAGAAGCTCGCCGAGTTCGCGGGCCGCATCACCATCGTCCCCGGCGCGACCACCGACCGCGTCGTGATCGGGAAGGCGGTGGCCGGCTGCGACGGCGTGCTCACCGTACTGGTGCCGTGGGGCGTCCAGCAGTACGCGACCGGAACGGCGCAGGCGGTGCTGGACCTCGCGCGGCCGGGCGCCCGCCTCGTCTTCTCGTCCGGCTGGCACATCACGCGCGACGGCAGGGACCTCTATGCCTGGCGGCTGCGGCTGACCGTGGCGCTGTTCGGTCCGATCGCGCGACTGTTCCGCTTCGCCGACCTGGACGATCAGGTGGAGGCGTGCCGGCGGGTGTTCACGAGCGACACCCGCTGGACCGTCGTTCGCGGCAGCGACCTGGAGGAGGGGGAGAGCGAGGGGCTGCCGGTCTGGAGCCGGCACGTCGGTGACCCCGTCCTGGCGAGCAATCGCACGCGCCGCGTGGACTTCGCGCTCTTCATGGTGCACGCGCTCGAGGACGACGCGTTGGTCGGGGAGGCGCCGGCCATCGTTGGCTGCCGGACGCCGTCGGCGCTTGCGCACGGCTCGGCTGCCGCGGCGCCGGCGGGCCGATGACCCCGTTCGAGTACCTCGCGGTGCTGATCTCGATCGTGCTGGGGCTCGGCGTCACCGAGCTCCTCGCGGGCCTGCAGCGCCTGGCGCATGCCCGCGACCGGGTGCGGTTCCACTGGCTCTCCCTCACGTGGAGCGGCATCGTCTTCGTCGCGCTGGTGCAGTGGTGGTGGGCCGCCTTCGGCTTCCGCGACCGGATGGAGTGGAACTTCTTCTCCTTCCTGCTCATCCTGCTCGTCCCCGTGCTCTACTACCTGGCCGCGGCGCTCGTGCTGCCGGTCCAGGAGAGGAAGGAGGGCTTCGATCTCCGGGCGCACTATTTCGCGATCCACCGGCTCTTCTTCGGCGCCATCGCGACGGCCACCCTGCTGGAGGCGCTGCGCGCGCTGGTGGTGAGCGACGTCCAGGCGGCGCTGCTGAATCTCGCGGCGACGACGCTCCTCGTCTCGCTCGCCATCGTGCGGAGCCCGCGCGTCCATGCCGTCGGCACCTTGATGGCCGCGGGCCTCCTCGCCGCCTTCATCGTCGTCGAGACGCTGCGCATCGCGTGATGCGGGGACGATCACCCGTTAACAGGCAAGCGGCGCAGTTCCGCGAGGGAGCGGCCGTCGCGCCCGCGCTGGAGGAGGCCCGGTCGACACGCGCGGGTGAACGGCCGCTGGCGGCCATCAACACGGGGACGGCCGCCCCGTCCGCGCGGGCACCCGGCACGAAGTCCTTGACCGCGCCCGCCACTCCGCCCGATCCAGAAGGAGGGAACATGCGCCGTCCGTTCGTCTCCTCGGCTCCCATGGCTGTGGTCCGCTTCGCCGCGCTCGGTCTCGCGCTGGCCGCGGTGCCCGCGGAGGCCCAGCAGACTCCGTCGTCGAGCTGCTGCGCCTCCGAGGGCACCGTCGATCGACCCACGCTCGTGCAGTCGGTGACCAAGAGCGTCACATCCGCGCTGGTCGGCATCGCGCTCGAGCGTGGCTGCCTTCGGGGCACCGACGCGCCGATGCTGGAGTTCTTTCCCGAGCGGGCGGCCGCGGTCCGGGAGCCGCGGAAAGGGGCGATCACGATCCGGTACATGCTCCGAATGCGGGCCGGATACGGGTACGAAGCGACGGACTCCGTTCGCTGGGAGGGGCTGCTCGGTAGCCACTACCTCTCGCTAATGGACCGATTCCCCCTGGACCGGGGCCCGGGCACCGGGTTCGAGTACAGCAACCTGACGTCTAGCGCTGGGAACCGCCGGGGCCGGCATGCCAGGACGGAGTCGCCCGGCCGCCGAGCCGGTGCGACTCAGCGCAGTACCTGCGGAGAGCGTTCGCTTCAGAGCGCGAGGAACACCGCCATCGCGCGTTAGATCGACAATGCGCAGGAGCAGCGAGTCAGCCAGATGTCTCGATCACTGAAGGAGTGGTGATCGGCTGGTAGCTTGCGGCGCGGCTCGATCAGCGACGGAGGTCTGAGACCGTGAGAAGCCGATATGTGCCACAGACGCCGAGCGCTCCCATCGCCCTGCGGCGCGAAAAAGCGGGCCTCTCTTCAGAGGCCCGCTTCTACAAATCACTTTCTGACAACCAGTTACAAGAGCGGGCGACCGGACTCGAACCGGCGACGTCCAGCTTGGGAAGCTGGCATTCTACCAACTGAATTACGCCCGCGAAACACCCCATCCATCACGCCAACAGCGCGATACGGGGCCTCACATTCTACCGCCGGGACTCCCCGCCGTCAACGACCCCACTCCACCGCCCATCGCGGAACGGAACCCCAGAAACGCACCCGGCCGCCCCTCCAATCAGGGACGGCCGGGCTTCATCACGCTGCTATGACTGCTCTTCCTGAGAGCCACCGGTCAGGATTGAACTGACGACCGCCCGATTACGAATCGGGTGCTCTACCACTGAGCTACGGTGGCGTGGTTCGGCGGCGAGAGGATCGCCGTTGCCTAGTGCCCTGGAGCGGACTCGAACCGCTATGCCTTTCGGCACCACCCCCTCAAGATGGCGTGTCTACCAATTTCACCACCAGGGCATTCCTGTCTGCAGACTTCCCATCATACCGCAACCACTACCACTCGCAATGCCATCATTCACCAGCGGGACTGACGGGGCTCGAACCCGCGACCTCCGGAGTGACAGTCCGGCACTCTAACCAGCTGAGCTACAGTCCCAATCTCCAACAACTAACCCCATTCCTGCCGAGCTCGGACCACTTACTCATCGCGCCGGCCGATCGTCACTCACCACCCATAGCCCCAACGGGAATCGAACCCGTCTCTCCACCTTGAAAGGGTGGCGTCCTGACCGATAGACGATGGGGCCGTCCACGTTGGCGCAGCCACCCGCCGTCAGTGGCGGGGCAATAGCGGTAACGGGATTCGAACCCGTGTTCCAGCCTTGAGAGGGCTGTGTCCTAGGCCTCTAGACGATACCGCCATGTTTTCGGGCAAGACCGTAAGTCTAACCAGACTCGACACCGAACGGTACTACCTGCGCCCCTTTCCTCAATTCACTACCCTGAACCCTGCAATATCAACACATCTTCCGACAGGCCCGGAGGGACTTGAACCCCCAACCGCTGGTTTTGGAGACCAGTGCTCTACCAGTTGAGCTACGGACCTAGAACACCCATCCGTCCACCGACTTCCGACCGCGTGATGACCGCAGCGCGCCTCTGCCAGGCCACGATCGCTCGGGCAGTGTGCTGATCGGGCAGGGTGACTGACGGGAATTGAACCCGCAACCCCCGGAGCCACAGTCCGGTGCTCTAACCAATTGAGCTACAGCCACCATGAGAGCGCCGCCGCCCAACCCCGGGCCAGTGCCAACGCTCCAATGCACCTTCCCGACCCTGCAGGCGGGAAGGCCGGAATTCTAACCGCGCAGGAGGCAGGAATCAAGCCGAAGGCGGGCAGTCCACCCTCTCCCTTCCCACCACAGACCCGCCCCGCTCCGCCTACCCGATCCTCGTTCAGTCCTTGACGCGCTCCGTATACTCGCCAGTCTGCGGATTCACCCGGATCCGCTCGCCCGCATTCACGAACTCCGGCACGTTCACCACCACGCCGTTCTCCAGCGTCGCCGGCTTGTTCGACGAACTCTTCGTCGCCGACTTCATCACCGGCGCGGTATCGGTGATCGTCAGGACCAGTGAGGTCGGAAGCTGGATGCCGATCGGCTTGCCATCGTAGTACTCGGCAAGGATCCGCATCCCGGGCATCATCCACTGCGCGTTGTCACCGAGCATCTCGTCGTCCATCTCGAGCTGCTCGTAATTCTCCGAATTCATGAAGTGGTAGGTATCCCCGCCCTTGTACAGGAACTCCAGATCGTGCGTCTCCATGTGCGCCCGCTCGATCGAGTCGGCGGCGCGAAAACGATGCTCGAAGTTGTTCCCGGAGCGAAGGTTCCTGAGCTTCGCCTGGACCATTGCCCGAAGGTTGCCCGGAGTATGGTGGCGGAACTCGATGACGCGGCACGGATCCCCGTCCATGACGAGCACCATCCCACGTCTGATCTGCGTTGCCGGCATTGCCATGAATCGATGTCCCGGATTGAATGGTTTGCCGTCCCTAAACGACGACAGCCCCGAAACTTAGCGAATTCCGGCAGTCCGGTCAACCTCCCGGATGACCGGCGCCAGCGAACGCCAGACGGTCCGCGCCACCACCTGCGCCCCGGCCTCGTTGGGATGGATTCCATCGGCCTGGTTCAGCGACGGCACACCCGCCACACCGTCCAGAAGGAACGGGACGAGCGTCGAGCCGGTCTCACGCGCCACATCCGCGTACATCGCCCGGAAGCGCGACGTGTACGCCTCCCCAAGGTTGGGTGGCGCCTCCATCTGTACGAGCAGCACACGCGCCGCCGGCGCCCGCTTCCGGACCGTCGCGACGATCTGCCTCAGGTTCTCCTTCGTCGCCGCCGGATCCACCCCACGCAGGCCGTCGTTCGCCCCGGTCTCGATCACCACCACCGCCGGCGGCTCCGCCAGCAGCCAGTCCATGCGGCGCACGAGGCCGGCTGACGTCTCCCCGCTCGACCCACCATTGACGATGTGGGCAGGCAGGCCAGCCGAATCGGCAAGCTGTTGCAGGATTGCAGGGTAGGCGTCGTCAGGGTCGAGCCCAAGTCCGGCGGTCAGGCTGGTGCCGGCGATCAGGACTCTCGCTCCGCCGGAACGCGTCACGACGCCCCGTGCGCTATCCTTACCGACTGCCGACGATACCGTCCCGGCCAGGGTCGACGGTGCACCACCTGCCGTCGACGCCACTCCGGGGGCGTCGACGGAAACGGTGTCTGCCCCAACCGGGCTGTCCGAACCCTCGTCGTCCGACGCGCCGGCACATCCGCCCAGCAATAGTGTTAGCAGTAGTGGAAATACCAGCAGCAGCGCCTCCGCCGCTCTCCTGACAGCAGGACGACGCTCCCGTCTCCCGCCCGCCTCCCCGATCTCCGTTCGCATGCTCGTCGCTCGTGACCTTACCAAGGAATATCTGAGTGGCTCACGGCCACTCACCGTGCTCCACGGCGTCTCCTTCGAGATTCCGCAGGGCAGCTTCGTCGCCATTGTCGGACCGTCCGGTAGCGGCAAGACGACGCTGCTCGGATTGCTGGCCGGGCTGGATACACCAAGTGCCGGCGAGGTGATCCTCGACGGAGTCGCTCTCACCCAACTGGATGAGGACGCCCGCGCTCGCCTGCGCGGTGAGAAGGTAGGCTTCGTCTTCCAGAGCTTCCAGCTCATACCGACCCTCACGGCAGAAGAGAATGTCCAGGTGCCGCTGGAACTCCGCGGCGAGCGGGGCGCAGCAGCGCGTGCGCGCGAGCTGTTGGAGCGCGTGGGACTTGGCGGACGTTTGGACCACTATCCCACGCAGCTCTCGGGCGGCGAACAGCAGCGGGTGGCCATCGCTCGCGCCTTCAGCAACCGCCCGCGCATCCTGTTCGCCGACGAGCCCACGGGCAACCTGGACGGCGCGACGGGTGAACGGATCGTGGAGCTTCTGGAGGCGCTCAACCGCGAGGATGGAGCCACGGTGGTTCTGGTCACCCATGACATCTCGCTGGCCGAGCGCGCCGACCGCGTGCTGCGCATGCAGGACGGCCGGATAGTGGCCGACCGCGCTGGCAGCATGGGGGCGGCCCCCGCGGGGATCGCCTCCACCGGCAACGGCGTGCCATTCAGCGATGAGCCGTTGCCCGTACGACAGGTCGCCCTGGAGCAGGAGCTGTGATAGCACGCTATCGCGGCCTTGGCCGGCTGGCCTGGCGGGAGAGTCGGACTGCCCGGCGACGGCTCTTCCTGTACATGTCGTCGATCGCCATCGGAGTCGCTGCCCTCGTCGCCATAGACTCCTTCGCCGGCAACGTCACGCGATCCATTCGCGAACAGTCACGGGCGCTGCTCGGCGGCGACATCGCCTTCAGCGCCCGTCAGGCCTTCCCGGCCCGCGCCGACTCCCTGCTGGATTCGCTCCAGGCGAACGGCGTGCCGATCGCCCGGGTGACTTCCTTCGCGTCCATGGCGGTCGTGCCACGCACGGAACGTACGCGGCTCGCCCAGGTCCGCGCGGTGAGCGATGACTATCCGTTCTACGGCAACATCATCACCGATCCGGCGGGCCAGTGGCAGAGCCTGCGCGAGGGCGCGAATGTCCTCGTGGATCCGTCACTCCTGCTCTCCCTGGACGGGCAGGTCGGCGACACGCTCACGCTCGGCCAGGCCCGTTTCCGCATCACCGGCGTGCTCCGCAGCGTGCCCGGCGACCCGGGCATAGCCTCGGCGATCGCACCGCGCATCTTCATCGCCGACCGCTACGTGGCCGAGACGCAGCTCATCGTCCTCGGCAGCCGGGCTGAATATGAGGTGGTGGCCAGGCTCCCCGAGGGTGTGTCGCCGGACGACGCGGCCAGGCCAATGCGCGCCCGCCTGGAAGGGAGCGGCGTGCGGATCCGCACGGTGACCCAGAGCGAGCTCAGTCTCACCGATGCCGTCGACGACCTGGGAGACTTCCTGGGCCTGGTGGGTCTGGTCGCCCTGCTGCTGGGTGGCATCGGCGTGGCGAGCGGGGTCCACGCCTTCGTGGCCCGCAAGATCGACACGGTGGCCGTGCTCCGCTGCGTTGGTGCGACCAGTGGCCAGGTGCTCGCCATCTACGCTACCCAGGCAGCACTGATGGGGCTCGCCGGCGCGGCCGTGGGCGCGGCGCTGGGAGTGGCGGTGCAGTTCGCCCTGCCGCACGTCATGATGGACGTACTGCCGGTGAACGTGAGCGTGCGGCTGGAGCCGACGGCGATCTTCATGGGGCTGGGGATCGGCCTGTGGGTGGCGCTCGTCTTCGCGCTGCGGCCGCTGCTCGCTCTGCGCACCATCTCGCCGCTGCAGGCGCTCCGCCGGACGGCCGACCCGTCTGTCCTGCGCCCGGTCTGGCACGACTGGCGCCGGCTAACGGTCGACACGCTGATAGTCCTCACCGTACTGGGCATCGCCTGGAGCCGCGCCGGCAGTCTCGCCGCCGGCGCCGGGATGGCCGGCGCGGTGGCGTTCGTGCTCCTCTGCCTCTGGTTTGCTGCGGCGCTCCTCTCGCGGGTTGCCCGCGCCGTGCTGCGCACGCACTGGCCGTACGTCCTGCGGCAGGGTGTCGCCAACCTGTCGCGTCCCGGCAACCAGACGCGATCGGTCGTGCTCGCGCTCGGATTCGGCGCCTTCCTCATCACCACGCTCTATCTGGTTCAGCAGAACCTGCTCGCCAAGTTCGAGTCGACCGCCGCGCAGTCGCGCGCCAACGTCCTCTTCTTCGACGTCCAGGACGACCAGTTGTCGCCACTGGACTCCATGATGCGCTCGAGCGGCGCCGAGGTGATGCTCACCGCGCCGATCATCACCATGCGCATCGCGGCCATAAATGGCGTGAAGGTGGCCACGCTCACTGCCGACACGGCGCGCGCCGGCTGGGCATTGCGTCGTGAGTACCGCTCCACATTCCGCGACGGAATGGTCCCGACCGAAGAGCTGGTGTCGGGTCGATGGTTTGGCGATCCGGGGGCCGGGAAGGGCGAGGGAGTACCTCAGCTCTCGCTCGAGGAGGATGTCGCCCGCGACCTGGGTGTGGTGTTGGGCGACACCGTGACCTGGAACGTTCAGGGCATCGACGTCGAAACCCGCGTCACCAGCCTGCGGCGGGTGAACTGGGCACAGTTCGAGCCGAACTTCTTCGCCGTCTTCGAGCCGCGCGCTCTTGCCGGGGCTCCGCTGCAGTACGTGATCCTGGCTCACGCCGAGGGCGACTCGCTGGCCGCCGGGGTGCAGCAGCAAGCGGTACGGCTCTTCCCGAACGTGGCCAGCATAGACCTGTCGCTGGTGCGCGAGACCATCGCCGAGGTGGTGGGCAAGGTGCGCGCGGCGGTACAGTTCCTGGCGCTGTTCAGCCTGGCCATGGCGATCCCGGTTCTGATGAGCGCCGTGGCGGCCACGCAACGCGAGCGACTGCGCGACGGCGTCCTCCTCAAGACGCTCGGGGCCACCCGCAGGCAGATCCGGCGCATTCTGCTCGCCGAGTATGCCCTGCTCGGAGTTCTCGGCAGCCTTACCGGTGTACTGCTGGCCTTTGGCGGCGCGTGGGGCGTGATGAGATGGGTCTTCCATTCCCCGTTCGCCCCCGTCTACTGGCCGGTGGTGGCGATAGGCGCGGTGATGATCGCCCTCGCCGTCTCCATCGGACTGGTTGGCGGGCGCGACGTACTGAATGAGCCGCCGCTGGCGGCATTGCGAGAGGCCTGAGCCACCGTCAGCGTTCAGCACCGATTGCCGGGCGGGGAGCGAATCTCCCGGATTCGCTCCCCGCCCGGCAATCATCGACCACCCAGCGACTCACGGCGTCGGCTCACTTGAAGCGCATACCGTTCGGGCTGATCTCGCCGGAGCGAGGAATGCGCGGTGTGGGCGCGGGCGCGGCAGGCGTCCGGGACGCGCCGACGCCCCTCCCCTTCCCTCCATCCTTGCGCGCGCCCGCATCGCCGCGCACAGCCGGCGTCCGTCCACCGCCCACCTGCGGCTGCGTCTTCATGGATAGCGCAATCCGGTTCCGCTCCAGGTCGACGGCGAGCACGGTCACCTTCACGCGCTGTCCCACCTGCACCACCTGATTGGGGTCGGACACATAGCGGTCGGCGAGTTGGGAGACGTGGACAAGGCCGTCCTGGTGGACGCCAACGTCGACGAAGGCGCCGAAGGCGACGATGTTCGTCACCACTCCCTCCAACACCATGCCTGGGTTCAGGTCCTTCGGCTGTGTGATGTCGTCGCGGAACGCCGGCACTTCGAAGCTGGCTCGCGGATCGCGCCCCGGCTTGCGGAGCTCGGCCACGATGTCACGCAACGTCGGCAGGCCCAGGTCTTCGGACACGTAGCGGTCGATCTCCACCCGGTCCAGGAGGCTGTCGTTGCCGACGAGCATATCCAGCGGCACGCCCATGTCGGCAGCGATGCGTTCGACGACGGCGTAGCGCTCCGGATGTACCGCGCTGGAGTCCAGCGGGTGCTCGGCGTCCTGCACGCGGAGAAAGCCGGCACACTGTTCGAATGCCTTGGCTCCCAGCCGGGGGACATCCATGAGTTCGCGCCGCGAACGGAGGCCGCCGCGCTCGTCGCGGAGCCGCACGAGATTCTGCGCCAGCGTGGGACCGATGCCGGCCACATACGAGAGCAGGGACACCGATGCCGTATTGACCTCCACGCCGACGCGGTTGACGCAGCTCTGGACGGTGTCGTCCAGCCGTGTCCTGAGACGCGACTGGTTTACGTCGTGCTGGTACTGGCCGACCCCGATGGACTTGGGGTCGATCTTGACCAGCTCGGCGAGCGGATCCTGCAACCGGCGCGCGATCGAGACAGCGCCGCGCAACGACACGTCCATGTCGGGTAACTCCTGGCGAGCTACATCGCTGGCGGAATAGACGGAAGCGCCAGCCTCGTTGACCACCACCACCTGCGGACGTGCGGCATCGGGCGGCAGCGTGGCGAGAGTCTCCCGCACCAGCGTCTCTGTCTCTCGCGAAGCCGTGCCGTTGCCGATCGCCACGAGTCGGGCTTCGGTGCGGGCGAGAAGACGCAGAAAGCTCTCGGCGAAGCGCTCCGGCTGATGAAGGAACCATGCATCAGTGGTGATGGCTGCACCGGTACGCGAGACGGCCGCGACCTTTACTCCGGTGCGGAAACCGGGGTCCAGGCCGATGACCACCTGGCTGCCGGCGGGAGCGGCAAGCAGCAACTGCTCCAGATTCCGGCCGAAGATGAGGATCGCCTCCTCGTCGGCGCGTGTCTTCAGCTCCAGCCGCAATTCGACTTCGATGGAGGGCGAGATGAGGCGCTTGTAGGCGTCCTGAACGACGAGCGTGAGCTGGCCTGTCGCGGCCCTGCCAGCCACCACGCGCTGCTGCAGCCCGGCGTGCAGCTCATCCACCGGAGCCTCGATGCTCCACACCAGGTAGCCGTCGGCTTCTCCTCGCCGGATGGCCAGCACCCGATGCGACGGCATGTCCGCCAGCGGCGCACGGAAGTCGTAGTAATCCTGGAACTTGGATACTTCATCTGCCTTGCCCGCGGCGGCCGCGGAGCGGATGGTGCCCTTCGCGCGGGTACGATCGCGCACGAAGCCGCGCACCCCGGCGTCCTCGGCAACGCGCTCGGCAAGGATGTCTCGCGCACCTTGCAGGGCCGCCGACTCATCCTCCACCTGATCGCTCGCTTCGGCGAACGCCGCCGCTTCCGCCCGGGCATCGGCGTCCGTCGCCACGCCGCTCCAGAGAAGTTCGGCCAGCGGACCCAGACCCCGCTCCAGGGCTATCATGGCGCGCGTGCGACGCTTCGGCTTGAACGGGAGGTAGAGGTCCTCCAGCTCCTGCTTGGTGTCGGCAGCAGCGATGCGGGACCGCAGCATGTCGTCCAGCTTGCCCTGCTCCTCGATCGACTTGAGGATGGCGGCTCGACGATCGTCGAGTTCCTGGAGGTAGAGTGCGCGGTCGCGCACGTCGCGCAACTGCACCTCATCCAGTCCCCCGCTCGCCTCCTTGCGGTAGCGGGCGATGAAGGGGAGCGTGTTGCCCTCGTCGAACAGCGCGAGGGTGCTGGAAACCTGGTGCGGCGTGAGACCGAGCTCCTGGCTCAGCCTGTGGAGGAGCTTCTGCGACAGCATCGGAACGGATTGGTGTGGCGGCGACGCCGTATGGAACGGCGAGAGGACAGGCTTGCATAGTAGCAGGTCCACGGCGTCCTGTTCAGCGTCTGGCCCGGCAAGGTGACGCACGAGATGACGACAGGACTGGCCGGCGAACTCGCTGACTACGGCGTGACGATGAGCCCGGTCGGCGGCCTCGCTGGCCGCCGCGTGACGAGAGGCTGGCCATGGCGTCTATATGGAAGCAGGCCGCCAGGAAGGACAACATGTCCGAACGCCGCCGGCGGCCCGGTAGCGTCTGCCGCCGCTCGCCGATGGTGATTCGCTGCCCCGCGCCCACGCGCTCATGAGCTTTCTCCTATCTCGCCAGCCGATCTTTGACCGCCATGAGCGGATAGTCGCCTATGCACTCCTGCACGCCGGTGGCAGTGGGGGTGACGAGGCGACCGATCAGTTGCTGGTGGATACCGCGCTCGGCGGCGACGTGGAGCAACTCACGGATGGCCGCAGGGCGCACCTCAAGGTCTCGCCGTCACTGCTCAGCAGCCCGACCATCCAGCTTCTGGATCCGCGACGTCTCGCGCTCGAGCTGCGTTCCGACGCGGTGGCCGACGACGCCGTACGCGTGGCCTGTCGCGATCTCTCGCTCGCTGGCTACGATGTGGTGCTGGACCGCTTCCGGTTCTCCGAACCGTCGGCGAGCCTGCTACCGCACATTCGCATGATAAAGGTGGACCTGCGCGACCACGGACCGGCATCACTCACCCGCCTGGCGGCACAGGTTCGCCCGTACGGCGTGAGGCTGCTGGCCGAGCACGCGGAGAACCGGGCGGTGCGCGATGCCTGCCTGCGGCTGGGCTTCGAGCTGTTCCAGGGTTATCGCTTCACCCAACCGGAGGTGCTCGCGCGCCACGACCTGCCCATCCAGCACGTGCAGACGTTCAAGCTGTTGAAGGAACTTCGCGACCCGCAGGTTCACGAATCGGTGGTGGAGGAGAGCTTCCGTCGTGACGTGTCCCTGTCCTACAAGCTCCTGCGAATGGTCAATTCGGCGGCGCTGGGAGGGCGCGGCGTCTGGTCGATCGGGCACGCAGTGCGGCTGATGGGACGCGAGGCGCTATACCGCTGGGTCACGCTTCTGCTCCTCTCGTCGGTAACCGAGGGCGGTGTGCAGGCCGAACTCACCTACACCTCGCTGCTTCGCGGACGGCTGTGCGAACTGCTGGCGGTGCCGCTGGGCATGCGCCCAGCGGGCGGTCCGCTCTTCCTGGTGGGCGTCTTCTCCCTTCTCGACCTCATCATGGGGAGTCCGATGGGTGAGATAGTGGCGCGCCTGGAGGTGGACGAGGAGGTAGCTGACGCCCTGCTCCACCGGGCGGGCTTCTTCGGCGCCGTGCTGGCGCTCGTGGAGGCCTACGAGAACGGGCAGTGGGATGTCGTGAATACGCTCGGCGAACAGCTCGGCATCGCACCTGGCGTCCTGGCCGAGCAGTACATGGAAGCCGTGGGCTGGGCTCGCGCGCGGGCCGGCGACCTGAACGAGCCTGCCACTACGGTGGCCGCGATTCACGGCTAGCGGCCTGGCTGTCCAGCGAGGTCGTGTGCGGGGAGAACGTCTTCGCGTGGTGGGCGCGACCGGTCTAGCTGCCAGGCTGCCTGAGCACACCGAGCAGCGCCGGAACCGTCGCCAGGATCCAGAGGATCAGGCTCGTGAGCGCTCCCTTGCTCCGGGGAATGCGCCCCATCACCGCTATCCCGATGGCGATGATGATGTACGACCAGATGACGAACGGATTGAGACGCTGAAGCAGCAGAACGAGCACTGGCGACGTGGTAGCCACGTCGACGAACCGGGCCGGTGAGAGGCTGACTGCGGCCATCGATGTCATGGCCGTGGGGTCCAGGAAGAGACCCTGGAGTGCGCTCAGCACCGACTCGAGCACTCGCGGCATCCAGCTCATGGTGGCGACGAAGAAGGCAGCTGACAGCGCTGCCTGGGCCTCGAACAGCTTGGCCACGAGCCAGAGTACCAGGCCGAGGATGAGGGTGCCGAGCGGAACCAGGACAACCGCGCCAGCTAGCATGGTCATGCGAATGAAGCCCGCGGTACCGGCAGCGGCCTCGGCCGTCATCTGCGGGTTTGCCTCCACGATCTTTCTGATGTTGCTGGCGATCTCGGCGTCGATGGCCGGGCCGAGCAGCTTGAAATTCACGTATGACAGGATGGCGAAGAGGCCGGTAATCACGAGCAGTGCAGGCCATGGGCTGGCGCCCCGGCGCCGCTCGAAGACGCTGGACGGCGTGTAGAAGATGTCAATGAAATCCTCGACGAACGATGCACTGCTCGGAGCGGGCTCGACGGGAACGTGCGTCATGCGGAGTCCTCGTACTGGGGTTGGAGCGGGAACTTCCTGACGAGGTCGGTGCCACCTGCCACGTTGCGGCCCTGCCCCGAACGCCCTATCATCGGTGCTCGACGGGCACCGCGCAACCCGAGGCGCGGGGGAGCCCTGACGATCGAGGGCACGTCGATGTAACATGCGAGGAGTGATCCCCATCACGAAGCAGGCCCTGCTTCTGGTCGTGGCGGCACTCACGTTGCGTCTAGTACAAGGATGACGTCGGCCGGCCACGCCCCGCGGGGCGGGCCTGGTTTGCCCGCTACAAGCAACGGGTAGTCCGTCGGCGTCGTCCTTCCCGCGCCGCGGCCAGGCCGTGCGGCGCGCTCCGCCACCCCGCTGACGCGCTCCGGCGCCACGACACCTTATGGCAATTCTCATCGGTGTGACGGTCGTGCTCGTGCTGGCCGCTGCACTGCTGCTGGTGTGGCTGCTCAGACGCGAGCGTCATTCCCGCAGCCGCCATCTGTCCGCGCCGCCAATGGTCTTCCTGCCACCCGAGGGCAGCGCCGCGCCGATCGTGCGCGCTCCCTACGTGCCGCCGTCGCCGCCGGCGGACGACAGCGCGACCCGGCCGCAGTTGATCCAGGAGAACTCGACGACCGAGGTGACGACGCTGGCCAGTGTGGTCGGCTCTTCCGTTGCCGCACCCGCTTCGGCGGGCGAGAACAACATGCTGGCCCTCAACCGGCGTCGTGTGCCAAGAACGCGCCCTTCCGCTGACAACCTTGCGGCGCTTGGAACGCTGCGCATGTTACCAGGGCGGCTCGTTCCGGAAGATCGCAATGCACTGCGCGATGACATACGTTTCATCGCCCTGGACACCACAGGTGAGCAGCGCTTCACGGTGGGACGGGGCGAGGGACCATTGCACGAGCACATCCAGCTCGCCGCGCCAACAGTGAGCCGGCGGCACGCCACCCTGCTGTACGAGAACGGCACCTGGTCGATCGCCAACCTCTCAGAGACGAATCCCGTCCGCGTCAATGGCGTGGAGCTACGGGAAGGTGAGAGTGTCCCGCTGGCCGAGGGGGACATGGTGGAGATGGGCGACCTGGTGTTGCGGTTCCGCAGCTGAACGCCGTGATCCTCACGTCCATCAGTAGCCAGACAAGGGTGTCGACAGCATGACACCACCCCAGTCGCACCAACCAACAGAGCCCGAGCCGGGCGAGACGCCGCTGGAGCTGCAGGAGCTCGCCGCGGATTATGAGATCGAAGGCGAGCTCGGTCGCGGCGGTACGGCTGTGGTCTATCGCGCGCGCGATCGCATGATCGATCGGGTGGTGGCCATCAAGGTGATCCGTGCGCCCTACGTAGGCGATGACGAGTTGGTGGCGCGGCTGGAGCGGGAAGCAAGGCTGGTGGCACGACTCGATCACCCCAACGTGGTCGCCCTGCTCGGGATTCGCCGGCTGCGACATGGCAGTCTCGCCCTGATCATGCGCTACGTGCAGGGACACACCCTGCGCACGGAGTTGCAGCGGCGTGGCGCACTGCCGCTGGCCCGGGCGATAGCCGTTGCCAACGACGTCGGGAATGCCCTGGCGGCGGCCCATGCCCACGGCATCGTGCATCGAGACGTGAAGCCGGAGAACATCCACATCGAACTGGGTGTGCAGCGGGCCCTGCTCGCCGACTTCGGTGCAGCGACGCCACTGCGCGGCGATCTCCGTCTGACGGTCGCCGGTATGGCCATAGGCACTCCCGGCTACATGGCCCCGGAACTCATCGACGGCGGTCAGCCCACCCCCGCCGCGGATGTTTACGGCCTCGGGCTGGTGGTCTGGGAGATGCTGGCCGGACGCGCGCCGTGGGAGGGCGACTCGCTGTTCGCCGTGCTCTCCTTTCGCAAGCAGGGGCAACTGGTGGAGCTGGAGAGCCTGCGCGATGACATTCCGCCGGCGGTATCAGCGGCAATAGCTGGCGCGCTGCACACCGATCCGGCACAACGTTGGCCGGACATGCACCGCTTTCTGGAGGAGCTGAACCGGCCTGCCCCACGCCGTTGGCTTGGCGGACCACACGGCAGCCGACGCGCGTCGCTGTTCGGCGCACCAGCGCCACCCCATGACCCGCAGGTCTCTCTGCGCGGAGGGCTGGGCAAGCCGGCGTCCGAGCAGCCGACCATGCGGCTGAACCGCGCCGACCGCGGCACCGACCCCTCCTCATTCGCGCCACCCGGGATCACCCCGTCCGCGTCGCCACCACCCGCGATGCGCGCGCCGGCTGCAGAACCGCATCCGTCGCTCGCTGTCCACGCCGTCGACGATTCCGACGGCGACGACGATCTCGACGTCGAGGAATTCCAGCCGGAGGCGCGCGGTCGCTGGCGACGACCGTTGGCAATCGTCGCCGCGCTCCTCGTGGTCGGGACAGCTCTCGGCGTCGGACGCTTCCTCACCCTTGGCGACCCGACTGTTGCCACTGTGGCGGAGGCCGGTGGAGACGTGCCTGCAACTTTCGCCGTGCGCCCCCCTCCAGCTACCGAGGCGGCGGCCGACGGGCCCGGGATCGTCGCGGTCGATTCGTCGTTCATCGACCCTGACTCATCACCGCTGGCGGGGGGCACGCCGCCCCTCACTGAGCCCGGCGCCGGGGCATCCACAACGGCCTCCGGTGGCAGTCCGGCAGGCATGGCGGCAACGCCCCGCTCTGTCACCCCGACGCCAGCCGCCGCACGACGTGGCGCCACGGCACCACCACCCTCCGGCGCGCGACCACCGGCTGTCGATCGCGGCGCGGTGGCGACGGCTCCCCCCAGGCAGCCTGTGGCAGCGCCGCCTGCTGCTGCCGCTGTCCGCAATCCGCCGGCGGCAGAGCCGACGAGCCCTCCACGAACGGCTTCGCCGTCAACCGACCCCATCATGGCGAGCGGAAGGTCCGCTGCCGTGAGCCTGGGTCTCGGCGGTCTGCATAGCTGCGCCATACTGGAAGACGGACGGCTGCGCTGCTGGGGCGCCGACGACAAGGGGCAGTTGGGCCCGGCCGGCGACACGCGGTTCAGGGAGATCGCCGCCGGCGTCACGCACAGTTGTGGACGGACCACCGAGGGTCGTACCGTCTGCTGGGGGGCCAACGACCGCGGGCAGCTTGGCGATGGCACCCGGACGACGCACCGCGACGCCCGCCCCGTACCCGGCTCCGACGACCAGGTGGCCCTCGCCCTGGGAGCAGCTCACAGTTGCGCGCTCACCCGAAACGGCGAGATCGAGTGCTGGGGAGCCAATGACGCGGGACAGCTCGGAGCCGGCGACAACCGGGATCGCGCGACACCGGTCACGGTCGCCGGCCAACTGCGCTTCTCCGCGGTCGCCGCCGGCTGGCGGCATGGCTGCGCCATCACCACCGACGGCCTCGCCCTCTGCTGGGGCGACAACAGCTCCGGCCAACTCGGTGACGGGACAACCGAGAACCGCAACGTACCCACCCCGATCAACAGCTCCCTGCGTTTCCGGACCGTGACCGCCGGACGTGCCCATAGCTGTGGCCTCACGACGACGGGGCAACTCTACTGCTGGGGAAGCAACGACGCTGGCCAACTCGGTATCGGATCCCGCGCGGACGCCTCGACACCGCGTCAGGTCGACATCAGCGGACCCTTCCGCAGCCTGGTGGCCGGAAGCATGCACAACTGTGCCCTGAGCGCCGAGGGCATCGCCTCATGCTGGGGTCAGAACCGATACGGACAACTCGGCGACGGCACCACGATCGATCGTGACAGACCGGTGCGCGTTGCCGGCCCAACCCGGTTCGCGGAACTGGAGGCCAGCGGCGCTCATAGCTGCGGTCGAACCGGGGACGGCGACGTTCTCTGCTGGGGTTACAACCTGTACGGTCAGCTTGGCGACGGGACGCGTCAGAATCGTCTCCGCCCCGCCGCTGCCGCTCTTCCACCTTGATGGCCAACTGACCATGTCGCATATCCGCTCCATAGTCTCGCGACCTCTCCGGGACATGTCAGCTCCGTCCAGGATGTTCCTGCTGGGGTCTCTGTTGGCCGTGGCCGCGCTGGTCATGTCGAGCTGCGACGGCGACGGTGCCGTGGGCCCGACTACTACATCCATCAGCATCTCGCCCGCCAACCCGGAGCTCAGCGTTTCGGAAACGATATCGCTGGTGGCCAGCCTGGACGGTGTCGCCGCGCAGCCTGGTACGGTCTTCTGGTCCAGCGCCGACGCGAGCATTGCCAGCGTGAGCGAGAGCGGTGTCGTCACTGCGCGAGCCATCGGGACGGCGCTGATTGCCGCCAGTGCTCAGGGGCGCTCGGCCCAGACGACGGTCACGGTAGTACCTCCGAAAGTGGCACGGGTGGAGGTCGTCCCCGGTGTCAGGAGCATGATGGCAGGTGACACCACTACCGTACGTGTGACCGCCTACGACGCCAACGATGTCGTGCTTACCGGTCGTGCTGTCACTCTCACCAGTGCTACGCCGACCGTGGTCGCTGTGATCTCCGGACTCAGGGCTGTGGCGCTGGCGGCGGGTTCGGCGCGCCTGACCGCCACGGTGGAGGGAGTGAGCGCGACGGTCGACATCTTCGTCCAGGCAGCAGCCGTGGCGACGATGGAGTTGATCCCCGACTCGGCCACGGTAGCCATTGGAGCCACGAGCAGACTGGTCGCCATCACCCGCGACCGGAATGGTGCAGTGCTCCCCGGCCGGCCGGTGACCTTCAGTAGCAACGCCGAGACGATAGCCAGCGTCACCGGCGATGGCACGGTGGTGGGAGTCTCCCCGGGACGCGCAGTGATCACTGCAAGCTCCGGGGGCGCCTCGGCGACCGCAGTCATCATCGTGCCGCCTCCCACGGCTTCCCAGCTCACGATCACGCCGGCGACGGCGACACTCGTCCTGGGCGAGACCGTGAACCTGGTGGCGGTGCTGCGCGACGCCAGTGGCCAGGTGATAACAGGCCGGCCGGTGGCCTGGAAGTCCAGCGATCTGAATGTTGCCTATGCCGCGGCCGGCGGGCTGGTCACCGCTGCTGGCCTGGGCTCGGCCGTCGTCACGGCCACCAGTGAAGGATTGTCGGCCAGCGCCGGCATTACGGTCGTACGCGCTCCCGTTGCGGCCATCACCCTGGTGCCTGCCACACTGGCGATGACGGTCGGCGATGCCAGGCAGCTCACGGCGACGGCGCGGGACGTTCGCGGCGACCCCATCGTCGACGTCAACTTCACCTGGACGAGCAGCGCGCAGGCGAAGGTCGTCGTCTCCTCCACCGGCGAGGTACGTGCCCTGGCCGCCGGCAGCGCGACGATCACGGTATCGGCTGGCGGTGTATCGGCTCAGACCAGGGTCACCGTGACTCGCGCGCCGGTAACGTCGGTGACGCTCTCGCCAACCAGTCTCGCCCTCCGGAAGGGCGCCACCGCCACCCTCACCGCCACGGCGCGCAACGCCGCCGGGGCGCCCGTGCCCGAAGCGAGCATCGCCTGGAGCACCAGCAACGCGGCGGTGGCCTCGGTCTCCCAGACGGGTGTCGTGACCGCGATTTCCGTGGGAAATGCCGTCATCAAGGCCACCAGCGAGGGGATTTCGGCGACAGCCAGCGTGACGGTCAGCCCGCCGATGGTCGCGTCGCTGACCATCACCCCGACATCCCTCACCCTCACCACCGGTGAGACGCGCACGCTGGTCGCCACCGCTCGCGACGCCCAGAACAACGTACTACCGGATGTATCGGTCTACTGGCGAAGCACCACCCCAGGCGTGGCAACCGTGGATTCGGTCACCGGCAAGGTCAAGGCGATCGCTCCGGGCGCGGCGGCCATCACGGCCACCAGCGAGGGCGTGTCGGCCGCCATCTCGGTAACCGTCACCCGGCCCGCGGTTGCACGGATAGACCTCACGCCGAGCACCCTCGCCCTGACCATGTACTCGCCTGGCGAGCAACTGGTGGCGATAGCCCGCGATGCCAGCGGGGTCGAGGTCGCCGATGCCGTCATCAAGTGGGGGACCAGCGCCTCCGGGGTCGCCATCGTGTCATCCACCGGCATCGTGACCGCGGTAGGTATCGGCAGCGCAACGATCACGGCTTTCACGACGACCCCGACGGACACCGTCCGGGCGCAGGCGAGCGTCGTCGTCAGCCGGGCTCTGGTGAACTCGGTGACCGTCCAGCCGACCTCGCTCTCTCTCCGTGTCGGCGAGTCGGACACTCTCACCGCCATCCTCCTGAACGCGGTTGGCGCCCCGGTCCTGGAGGCCGTTGTCAACTGGACCAGCAGTGACATCACGGTGGCCACCGTCGACCCGGACGCAGGGATCGTCAGGGCGCTCACGGTGGGATCGACCACGATCAAGGCCACCAGCGAAGGAAAGTCCGGGACGGCGACTGTCACCGTTACCCGACGACCGGTGAAGACGCTCACGGTCACTCCGGCATCGCTGGACCTGTTGCCGGGAGATTCACGAACTCTTGTCGCCACGGCGCGGGACGACATGGGCGCGGTACTGCCTGACGCGGTGGTCAGGTGGAGCAGCAACGCCACCGGCGTGGCGACCGTGGTGGACACAACCGGCCGGGTGACCGCGATGGGGGTGGGAACCGCAGTGGTGACGGCAAGAAGCGAAGGTATCGAAGCAGCCGTTCCCGTCACGGTGACCAGACTACCCGTTGCCACCATCACGCTCTCACCGATCTCGTTCTCCCTCGGCATTGGCGACTCGGGACAGTTCGTCGCCGTCGCCCGGGACAGGGACAACGTGATAGTCAGTGGTGCCGTGCTTCACTGGGAGAGCGACAACGAGGCCGTGGCTACGGTCACGCAGACAGGGCTGGTGAAGGCAGTGGGCAATGGTACAGCAGACATAATCGTTACCAGCGACGGTGTCGCCGCGGTTGGCAAGGTGGTGGTGAGCCCGCCCGGCGTGCAGTCAGTGGAGGTCACTCCCAACACGCTCAACCTCGATATCGGCGCGACGTCACAGCTCTCGGCGATCGCCAGGGACGCTCTGGGCTCGGTCATTCCGGATGCCGGTTTCGACTGGACGAGTGACAACGATGCTGTGGCGGAGGTCTCGCCATCGGGCCTCGTGACGGCGCGCGGGGCCGGCTCGGCGCGGATAATCGCGACGAGTCAGGGCAAGTCCGACACGGCCACGGTCACCGTCAACGCTGCACCTCCTCCGTCGGTCGACAGCGTTGATGTCACGCCGGCGACGCTTGAGATCGAGGTAGGAGAATCGGCACAACTCGTTGCCACGGCGATCGACGGCGACGGCCATACTGTTCCAGGAGCGACGTTCACCTGGAGCAGTTCCGACAATGGCGTGGCCACGGTTTCGACCGACGGGAAGGTGCAGGCCATCGCCGTCGGCACGGTGACGATACGGGCGGTCGCCGGGGACAAGGCCGGCTCGGCCAGCGTTACCGTGAAGAAGGCTGCCGAGCCGCCGATGCCCGGTCCCCCCAGTCAGATACTCATCGTGAGTGGGGACGGACAACGAGGCGAGGGTGGCAAACGCCTTCGTGAACCGCTTGTCGTCCTCGTCCTGGACTCCGCTGACATACCGGTGCCGGGTGTCTTCGTGGTGTGGACAACGTCGGACGGGTCGATCACTCCCACACTGGCCACGACCAGGGCCGACGGAACCAGCGAGGCCAGATGGCGGCTCAAGGACGACGAAGGAGCGCAGTCCGCATCCGCTTTCACGCTGGGCGCCGGCTCAGTGACGTTCCGGGCGATGGCGGTGGATCAGTGACCGGGGCCAGCCGTGCACAAGTAGCCCATTCGCTCCGTTGGCTGCCCGTGGCAGCACTGCTCTCTCTGGCCGCGCCCGCGATGTTGGCCGCCCAGTCGGTGGTTCCCTTTCCCCGCCTCGTCGGCGCAACGACCGACGCGGCCGATCTCTGCGCCTCGGCGGGCACCCTTCCAGGTCGGCCAGCCGGGGCACGGGCGACCAGCGCGTCACGAGACTCGGCTGCCGCACTGGCCGAGCTGGCGGCTGTCGCCACACTCGCGGGAGAGCCGGAACGGGCACGCGACCAGCTCCGCCAGGCGGCTGCACTCGACCCGTCGTCGCCCGAGTGGGCATTCCGCCTGGCGCGGGTGGCTGAAGATCTCGGTGACGCCGAACTGGCAACGGCCGCCTATTGCCGGCTACGCGTGACGAGCAGCGATCAGCCGCAGATCACCGAAGCCTCCGAGCGGGTGGAAGCACTGGCCGTGGATCGCGGCCTGCTCCCGCCGGAGCCCGCGCTGGGCCGGTTCCAGCGCGGAGTAGTGGACGCCGCGGCGGGGGCCCTGCCTGGCGCCGAGCGAGCCTTCGACGAGGCGTTGGCCCGGGCGCCCGCTTTCGCCATTGCCTACTACGACCGCGCACTCGTGAGACTCGCCCTCGGCCGACCCGGTGAGGCCACTGCGGACCTGCGTCAGTTTGCCAGGCTCACGCCAGAGGCTGCAGGCCGGGAAGTGAGTGATGCCGTGGCCGTCCTGGAACGGGGCCAACGTTCGCGTGCGGCGGCGTTCGGGTGGGGCATCATACCCGGCGGCAGCCAGATATACAGCGGCCGGCCATGGGTAGGGGCACTCGTGGCTGCCGTCGCCGCGGCGGGTGTCGTGCTGGCCGTACAGAAGGAGACGCGGATGGAGGAGCGCACCTTCGTCGACCCTTTTGGACACCCTTACACGGATCGGGTGCCCGTAACGGTCTACCCACGACGGAGCCTCGGCATCGCGGTAGCTGGCGGCGCGACTGCAGCGGGAGCGCTGGGAGGAGTGATCTCGGTTTCCGCCGATCGTGCGGCGGTTAGCCGGCTGATGGCGAGAGTCCGCGCAGCGCTCGGGCAGTCCACCGAGGCCGCCGGAACGGACGACAGCCGGCGCTGATCCCGACCGGCACGACCGCCGGGTGCCAGCGGGAGTGCTCAGTCGTCCGCGACGTCCGTGGTGAATTCGAATCGCGGGACGATGGCGTCGAAACCGGTGCCGTCGTCGCGGAGGAAATGGTAGGAGCCTTCCATGAATCCGGACGGCCCCTTCAGGATGCAGAAGCTGCTGTATTCATGGATGGTGCCTGGATGCAGCGTTGGCTGCTGGCCGATCACTCCGTCACCGGCGACCTCCAGTTCCTCTCCGATCGAGTCGTGTATCTGCCACCGTCGGGTGAGCAACTGCGCCGAGGAGTCACCCACGTTCTCGATGCGGACGGCGTAGGCGAAGACGAAGCGACCGGCGTCCGGTACCGACTGTTCGCCCACGTAGGTGGGGCGCACGGTAATACGGATGCCGGACGTCTCGCGGTAGAAGAATGGCGGAGTTCGCACACCGCCAATCTATGCGTGATGCGCTGCCACCGCACCCCGCGCCTGGCTGGTTACATTGCGGATGTGTCACGCTCGTGGGCAGCGCGCCACCCGCCACGCTCTTCCGCATTCCTGCACCATGCGATCGAACCGATTTGTCGCTTTTGCCTGGGCCACCCTTGCCTACAACCTGGTCGTTGTGGCCTGGGGTGCGTTCGTTCGCGCGTCCGGCTCCGGAGCGGGTTGCGGCAGCCACTGGCCGCTGTGCAACGGACAGGTCGTGCCGCGTGGGGCCCACACAGCCACCCTCATCGAGTTCACCCATCGGATCACCAGCGGGATCGCACTCCTTCTGGTGGTCGGGCTGGTGGTGTGGGCCTGGCGCCGCTTCCCCCGGGGACATCCCGCCCGCCTGGGTGCCGGGGTAGCGATGGGCTTCATGATCAGTGAGGCGCTGGTGGGTGCCGGGCTGGTACTGCTCGGGCTCGTCGCCGACAACAGTTCCGTGGCTCGCGCGGTGGTACTCGGAATACATCTCGTGAATACCTTCTTCCTGCTTGCCTTCATCGCCCTGACCGCTTGGTGGGGCTCCGGCCGGCCCAGGGCTTCCCTGGTTGAGGGAGGCGCGGTCGCTGCGTTGCTCCTGATCGCCGTGATTGGAACGCTGGTGGTGGGCGTGGCCGGTGCCATCACCGCGCTGGGCGACACGCTATTCCCCGTCGCGTCACTGGCCACCGGCGTGCGGCAGGACTTCTCGGCGACGGCACACTTTCTCATAAGGCTGCGGGTGCTCCATCCGCTTCTGGCTATCGGCCTTGGCTTCTACCTGCTGGCGGTAGCCGGCGTGGTGCGCCTGCATCGCCCTGATGCCACGACGCGGCGGCTGGCCAGCCTGGTGATCCTGCTCTTCTTCCTGCAACTGGGCATCGGAACGCTGAACGTGGTGCTGATGGCACCCATCTGGATGCAGTTGGTGCACCTGCTGATGGCAGATGTGGTATGGCTGACGCTGGTGCTCCTGACCGCATCGGCGCTCGCCGTGCGGCCGGCGACGGTCACGACCCCCGCGTCGCCGCGGCCGTCGCACCGCCAGCCAGGTTACGAGCCTCCGGTGGTCACGCCGGCCGCGCGGTAGGGCGAGCACGGCAAGTCGAGGGTGACAGGGCGGGCGCGATGGGGCGAGCGTGACGGGGTGGGCGTGGCAGGGTGGGCGTGGCAGGGTGGGCGTGGCAGGGTGGGCGTGGCAGGGTGGGCGTGTCGGGGCCTGCGTGGCAGGCGGGCGCGATGGGGTGGGTGCAAGGCCGAGGAAGCGAGCAGCTACCTGCCCCCGAACCGACCCGCTGTCGCCCTCCATCGCATGCGACGGTCGCCAGCATCCAACCTGCCCGTCGCCGACCTGCCCGTCGCCGACCTGCCCGTCGCCGACCTGCGCGCCGTCAACCTGCCCGCCGTCGACCCTGCCCGCCGTCGACCCTGCCCGCCGTCGACCCTGCCCGCCGCCCTGCGTGGTCAGACCACCGCGCCGAATGAAGCCAGTACCCGCCCGGCGCGTACGGCCGCCTCAGCCAGACGATCCGGGCCGACGATGAAGGAGATCCGGAAGAATCCCTCGGCGGCCTCGCCGAAACTGGCGCCCGGCAGCACGACCAGCCCCTCCTCCTCGAGCAGCTTCTCGGCGAACGCGTTGCTGGAGATTCCGTCGGGGAGCGGAATCCAGAGATACATGGTGGCCTGCGGCACGTCCACGGTGAAGCCGGCGGCACGGAAAGCCGTCACTGCAGCATCGCGACGCTCCCTGAAGACGGCGACGTTGGACGGCACGAAGTCAGCCCAGGCATCCAGGGCGGCTGCGCCGGCGGCCTGGATGCCCATGTAGTGACCGGTGTCGACGAAGGTCTTCACCCTTGCCAGCGTACCGGCAATGGAGGGACGGGCCACGGCCCAGCCGCACCGCCAGCCGGTCATGTTGTACGTCTTGGACAGCGAGTGGAACTCGATTGCCACCTCGTCCGCACCATCCAACTCGAAGATGCTCGGCGGTGTGTAACCATCGAATGCCAACTCCGAGTAAGCATTGTCGAAGACCAGCAGGATGTCGTTGGCGCGGCAGATATCCACCGTGCGCTTCAGGTAATCGCGCGGCGCGATGGCAGCGGTGGGATTGTTGGGATAGTTGAGGTAGACGAGTCGGGTACGGGCAAGCACATCCGCCGGCAGTTCATCCAGCTCCACCAGAAAATTCGTGCGAGGCAACAGCGGGTAGCGAAAGGACTCCGCGCCGGCGAGCACCGTGCCGCCGGCGTAGACCACGTAGCCTGGTTCCGGCACCACGGCTATGTCACCGGCACCAAGGTATGCCAGCGCGACGTGAGCTATCCCCTCCTTGGAGCCAATCAGCGGCACCACCTCGCGCAGCGGATCGAAGGTGAGGCCGAAGCGCCGATCCATGAAATTGCTGATCGCTTCGCGGTAGGGCATGTAGCCGAGGCCAAAGCCGTAACGCTGCAGCGCGGGTTCACGGGCCGACCTGATCAGCGCTTCCACCGCCGCCTCAGGAGGTGCGAGATCGGCATCGCCAGCGCCCAGATCTATGACGTCCACTCCGCGAGCAAGGAGTGCGCGCTTGCGCGCCGGGATTGCCGCCAGCGCATATGGCGGCAGGTCTGCGATACGGGAGGTGGGCGTCGGCACTGGAGTTCCGTCTGGTGGGGAGTTGTGGATCGGGTTGTGCCGCGTCCTCGCCGGACGCGTCAGGCTACTCGCGGGCGCGAACCGGGCTACTGCGAGGTGAGGTCATGCTGTGCCCGGACCCAGCTCAGGTGATAGTCCGGATCCTCGAAACCCGTCGTTGCCGCGGCCACCTTGAGCGGACGGAAGGAGTCCATCATGACCGCGATCTCGTCGGTTCCCTTCTGGCCAAGGCTCGCTTCGGCGCGGCCAGGGTGTGGCCCGTGCGGTATCCCGTCCGGGTGGTGCGTGATGGAACCGAACTCGATCCCCTTGCGGCTCATGAACTCGCTCGACGCGTAGAAGAGCACCTCGTCGGAATCCACGTTGCTGTGGCTGTAGGGAACCGGAACGGCGTTCTCGTCGAAATCGTAGGGCCGCGGACAGAACGAGCAGATGACGAAGCCGTCGCCCTCGAAGGTCTGATGCACCGGCGGCGGCTGGTGAATGCGGCCCACGATCGGCTCGAAGTCGTGGATGTTGAATGTCCACGGGTAGAAGTAGCCATCCCAGCCCACGACGTCGAATGGATGGTGATCCAGTATGTACTCATTGAGGCCGTCGTACTGCTTGACGAGGATCACATGATCACCCATCTGGTCGTGGGTCTTCAGTTCCGTGGGCGCATGGATATCGCGCTCGGAGTAGGGCGCTCCCTCCACGATCTGGCCGAACGGATTCAGGTAGCGCCTGGGGAATCGCACATGGCCGCGACTCTCCATGACCAGCATCCTGTGTGGAACCGTGAGGTCCATCCGCCAGCGGTGCATGATGCCGCGATGGATCACGACATAGTCGCCCTCGCGGTACGGCAGATCGCCGAACTGGGTCTCCAGGGTACCCTGGCCGCTAGCAATGTAGACCACCTCGTCGCCCTGGGCATTGCGGTAGAAGTGCTCGTCGGCGGCGTCTGGCGCCACGTACAACATGGCGATCTCGTTGTTGAACAGGAGCGGCACGCGATCCAGCGTCGGGCTGCCACCCGTGGGGGCCTGCGACGTCCGGAAGTGTCGGTGCTTGAGTGCCCTGTCGTCCGAGGCCAGGTAGGGCGTCTCACGTATCCTGGCCACCGAACGCACAGTGGTGGGCGGATGTATGTGGTAGAGCAGCGCCGAGGTCCCGTGGAAACCCTCATGACCCATCAACTGCTCGGAATACAGCCCCCCGTCGGGGCGCCGGAACACCGTGTGCCGCTTCCGTGGTATCTGCCCACGTGCCTGGTACATTGGCATCAGAGGTTCCCCCGCAGGGCCTGCTCCGCCTCGATCGCCTCGAAGAGAGCCTTGAAGTTTCCCTTGCCGAAACTCTTCGCCCCCTTCCGCTGGATGATCTCGTAGAACACGGTCGGCCGGTCCTGGGCTGGCTTCGTGAAGATCTGCAGCAGGTAGCCGTCCGGATCGCGGTCGACCAGTATCCCGAGCTCGGCCAGGCTGTCCACCGGCTCGTCGATCTTCCCCACCCTGCCCTGGAGCTCCTCGTAGTAGGTGGTGGGCGGCGCCAGGAACTCCACTCCGCGGTCGCGGAGCGCGCTCACGGTAGCCACGATGTCGTCTGTGGCGAGAGCCATGTGCTGAACGCCAGGACCGTCGTAGAACTCCAGGTACTCATCGATCTGCGACTTTCTCTTTCCCTTTGCCGGCTCGTTGATCGGGAACTTGATGCGGTCGTTGCCGTTCGCCATCACTTTCGACATGAGCGACGAATATTCCGTGCTGATGTCGGTGTCGTCGAAGGTGAGCAGGTTGCGGAAACCCATCACGGTGGCGTAGAAGTCCACCCAGGTGTTCATCCGGCCCAGTTCGACGTTCCCGACACAGTGATCCACGTATCGAAGCCCCACCCGTCCCGGGTTGTAACGTGGCTCGACCTTCCGGAAGCCCGGCATGAACAGCCCGCCGTAGTTGCGGCGCTCGACGAGTGAATGGATGGTCTCGCCGTAGGTGCGGATGGCGGCTATGACGACCTCGCCGTCGTCGTCGCTGAGCACCTTCGGCTCGTGTACCGGTACGGCACCCCTCTCCACGGCCTTCTCGAACGCGTCGCGGGCGTCGTCCACCCACAGGGCCAGGTCGCGCACTCCGTCACCGTGACGCGCCACGTGGTCGGAGATCAGCCTCGCATCATCGCTCAGGTCCGGACGGATCGCCGTGGTGAGGACGAAGCGAATCCTGTCCTGTTGCAGCAGGTAGCTGGCGCGATCGCGCACTCCGGTCTCCGGCCCTCGGTAGCCCACCAACTGGAAGCCGAAGGCGGAGCGATAATAGTGCGCCGCCTGCTTGGCGTTGCCAACGAAGAACTCGATGTAGTCGGTGCCGTTGATCGGGAACGTATCCGTCGATCCGGCTGCGGTCGGCATGGTCTGCGTGGCCATCAGCAACTCCTTCGCTGGGTGATCGGCCCGCCTCGGCGGCCGGCCGTATCCGTCTCTCGGTGGCGGAGTCGGTTGCCGTGGTGTTCCCAGCGCGCCGCTCCGCGGCTTTCCTGCTGCGCGCAGATCCCTCGCGCATCGCATACTCTAATGATGCAATGTTGGCACCGGATGGGCGAGGGGGGTCGACTTTCCCGCTCACCGGCGAGCAGGGCGCCGGCTACCTGCCAGCCATACCGGGCGCTGACGGCCTGCCCGGAGCCTGCCGGGGTGCGACGTGCATGAAGCACCGGGCTCGTCAGCCCTGCCGCAACTCCGGAAGGTTGGCGAACTGTCCCAGCGACTCCGGATTGGCCAGCGCTTCCATGTTCAGGACAGGGCGTCCGTGGATCACGTTGCGGACGGCCAGTTCCGAGATCTTGCCGCTCACCGTACGCGGGATGTCATCCACCGACACGATCACTCTTGGTACGTGGTGTGGGCTGGCGCCCTCACGCACACGGCTTCGGATGCGCTCGCGGAGCCGGTCATCGAGTCGCGTCCCGGGAGCCAGTCTCACGAAGAGGACGATTCGCACGTCCGTCCCGTCATCCACGTCCTGCCCGACAACCAGGCTTTCCACCACCTCCGACAGGGACTCGACCTGGCGGTAGATGTCCGCCGTTCCCATGCGCACGCCGCCAGGATTGAGCGTGGCATCGCTGCGGCCATGGATCACGAGCCCTCCCCGTTCCGTGAGCGTCGCCCAGTCACCATGCTGCCAGACACCCGGTGTGCGGTCGAAGTAGGCGGCCCGGTAGCGAGCGCCGTCGCTGTCTCCCCAGAAGCACACGGGCATGCTCGGGAAGGGACGCGTGCAGACCAGCTCGCCCGCCTGGCCCAGCACGGCACGCCCGGCTTCATCCAGCACGGCCACCGCCATGCCCAGTCCACGCATCTGCAGTTCACCACGATAGACCGCGCCCGTCGGGTTTCCCAGCGCGAAGCAGGAGATGATGTCCGTGCCGCCGCTGATGCTGCTGAGGCAGACATCGGGCTTCACATCGTCATACACGTAGTCGTAGCTCTGCGGCGAGAGCGGACTGCCGGTGGACAGGATGGTGCGCAACGCGGACAGATCGTGGCCCCGCGCGGGCGCGATACCCGACTTCCGGCAGAGGGCGAGGAACTTCGCGCTGGTGCCAAAGACCGAAACGCGCTCGGCGGCTGCCAGTTCCCAGAGTCGGGTGCCGTCGTGGGCCATTGGTGAACCGTCGTAGAGCACGACCGTGGCGCCCACGGCGAGTGCGCTGACAAGCCAGTTCCACATCATCCAGCCGCACGTGGTGTAGTAGAAGATGACATCGTCCGGGCCGAGATCGGTGTGTAGAACCAGCTCCTTGAGATGCTGCAACAGCGTGCCACCAGCACCATGCACCATGCACTTTGGCAGTCCCGTCGTACCCGACGAGTACATGATGTACAGCGGATGGTCAAACGGCATCCGGACGAACGACAACTGCTCCTCGGGCGCCATAGCCAGCCATTCACCCCATGGTGTCACATCCTCGGGACTGCCAGAGACGTCGAGTCCGGCGTACGGGACCATGACGACCCGCGTCACGCTCGGCAGGCCGACTCTTATCGCTGGCACCCTGTCGCGACAATCGATCACCCTTCCGCCATAGTGATAGCCGTCGGCAACGAGTAGTACCTTCGGTTCGATCTGGCCGAACCGGTCGAGCACGCCCTGAACTCCGAAGTCCGGAGAGCAGGATGACCAGATCGCGCCCAGCGACGCCGTGGCGAGCATGGCCACGACGGTCTCGGGGATATTGGGGAGGTAGCCGGCCACCCGGTCACCGACCTCCACGCCGGATGCCCGGAGCGCTGCCGTGCACCTGGCGACTTCCGTACGGAGCTCGGCGTGGGTGAGGCCCAGCTTCCGGCCGTGTTCGTTCCAGGCCACCAACGCCGGATCGTCGTCCGTGTGGCGCAGCAGATTCTCGGCAAAGTTCAGCCGGGCTTCCCTGAACCACCTCGGCCCGTGCTCCACGTCCGGCGGCGCCATGCGTTCCAGGCCGTGAACCACGTCCAGATCCACGGCCTGCGGCGGTACGACTCCCTCGGCGAGAATGCCACAGAACTCCCACACCGCCGGCCAGAACGACTCCGGGTGATCCACCGACCATTGATAGAGAGCAGCGACGTCGACCAGCGTGCGCGCGGACGGCGACCGGGCGGCGAGCTGGCCGCTCCGCAGACGGTCCAGAAATTCCGAGAGGCGGGCCCTCGCGATTCGCCCGCTATCGGGCTCCCAGATCGGCTGCGTCATCCTCGTTCGCCCTCACCTGCAAGATGGAATCACGCACCGGCACCGCGCCGGCTACGTGAGGCAAGAATCACCCGGGCGGCCGCTCGAGCGCAAGCCAACCAGCCCCTGCCTGGGCCCCTGCCCGATCCAGGCTCAGCCAATTGCAACGCGCGGTGGGTGAAAGATCACCGAACGGTCCGCTTCTGGCACATGGTAGGAACATACGGGCATGGAGCCGCCGGGAGGGCAGGTTCATGCACCACGGCGACCCTGCCGCATCCCCTTTCCGTGATGACTATGTGGTTCATGTACATCGACTTGGGCGCCTGCCCGACCAGTGGATGGTGACAGATTGGCAGACCATCGCAAACGTTACCTCCGCGACCCGATACAGTCCTGATGTGGAATTGACACAGTGCGTGGCGTCGCGGCCACGCAACAATTCCGTCACACGATGCACCGCTCGACACCCACGCATTGGATTCGGGAGCGGTTCCGGCCGCGGTCCAGACTGGCGGTTATCGTCGTGGTGCTCCATTCTTCCCTCTGGATCGGCCCTCTGCCGAGCCGGTGCCTGACATCCTGATGCCGCTTGCGTGATGGATTCGACTGTAGACAGCTCACTTCCGCTCAGCCCGCCTCTGGTGGATGACGAACCGGTGGATCAGATCCAGCCGGCGCACGCTGGTTCCGGCAAGCCGACCACGACGCCGGGCGACCGTCAGCGAATCTTCACCGATCTTCGCGCCAATGTCGTCCCGTCGCTGCTCGCCGCGGCCCTTTTCGTGGCCCTCTTCAGCCGCCCGATGCGGCTGCTCGCCTGGGATTGGTGGAACAATCCGGAAGCCGGGCATGGCCTTCTTCTGGCACCGCTGGCAGTCTGGCTGGTGTGGCGCGCGGGCGTGAGGACGAACGCGACGCCGAATGTGAAGCTGGGACTTCTCATCATTTTCGGCGCCGTCCTCGTCCGCTACATGTCCGGCCTTGCCGCCGAGCTGTACACGATGAAGCTGTCGATGGTGATGGCCCTCGCCGGCTTCACGGTCTTTGCCTACGGCTTCAGGCAGTTGATCGCGTGGTGGCTACCATTCATCGTGCTCTGGCTCTCCGTACCGCTTCCCGAACTGGTCATCAGCACCCTGGCGCTGCCGCTACAGTTCAGGGCCTCGGAGATGGGTGCGGCCCTGCTGTCGTGGCGTGAGATCCCGGTCCGGTTGAACGGCAACGTGATCATGCTTCCGGGGGGACACCAGCTCTTCGTGGCCGAAGCATGCAGTGGCCTGCGGTCGCTCACCGCGCTCCTCTCGCTCGGCGTGCTTCTGGGCGGCATGACGCTGGCATCAGCCTCCGGCAGGTTGCTGCTGGTGTTGGCAGCAATTCCCATCGCCATTCTCATCAACGGGATCCGCGTCTTCCTGACGGGCTTCCTCGTCTACTTCGTGAGCCCGGAGCTTGGTGCCGGGTTCATGCACACTACCGAAGGCTGGCTGATGTTCCTCGTCGCCTTCATCCTGCTCGGCGGCGTGGCCTGGATTGTCGCCCACATTGAAGGATATATCGCTCGCAGGAGGGTTGCGAATGCTTGACCGAATGCGCTTTGCGCCGGCCGCTGTGCTCGGCCTTGGCTGCCTGATGATGCTCTCCGTGCAGGCACAACAGACACTGGAGCTGCAGAAGCCCCTCACCGAGCTTCCCGACCCGGTTCCGGGCTTCACCCACAAGGATTTTCCGGTTCCTGACGATCAGGTGGCCGTGGCCGGCATGACCTCCTACGTGAACCGCGTCTTCCTGGAAGATTCGGCGGAAGTATACGGCCTGTACGTCGGCTTCTACGACAGTCAACGGCAGGGAAAGACCGTTCATTCGCCCAAGAACTGCCTGCCTGGCGCGGGATGGGAGCCCATGGCGTCGGGGCGGCGTGTTCTCTCGCTGCCCGGCGGCGACGTTGAGGTCAACCGCTACCTGATCGTCAATCAGGGCAATCAGGCGCTGGTGTACTACTGGTACCAGGGCCGCGGACGGGTCGCCGCCAACGAGTACAAGGTCAAGTGGGACCTGTTGCGTGACGCGGCGATTCGCCGCCGGACCGACGAGGCGCTGGTGAGAATCGTCATACCGGTAACGCCCGCCCGCTCACTGGAGGAGGCCGACAGGCTTGCGGAACAATCCGCTGCCGGCCTGATCCCGACGCTCTTCGAGTTTCTGCCTGCCTGAACGCACCCTCCCACCCTCACCATTCCCGAGGCCTGCATGCTCGCTTCTTCCTCACCGTCCTCGCCGCTCTCCTTGCCACGCGCGCTGATTCTCGCGCTCTACGTGGTCGCGGCGACATTCATCATTCCGTCGCTCATGGAGTTCATGCTCGTATCCTACCCCTACCGTCTGGGTGCGGCGCAATGGCGTTTCGGCGCGCTGGGGCTGCTCTTCAACAGTGTGCTCTTCTCGCCGATAGTGGGAATCGCACTCGCTTCGGTGGCCGCAGTGATGCTGGAGCAGCGCAAGGTGGCGCGCGTACTGGCAATCCTGGGCGGTGTGATCGCGCTGCTCATGTTGATCGGGCTCCCCTTCTTCGCGCTCGATTTCCTCCAGTTGAGGGCGAGCGTCAATCCGCAGGCGAAGCGCGCGTTCGACTTCACGTCGCTCAAGGCCGCACTCACCGGCGGCCTGCTCTTCCTCGCTGCCCTCAGCGTCGCCATCGGGACCTGGCGCGGCAGCAGCAGCCCGGCCGGGCAGCGCGTTCCATCGCGCGCGGGTGCTGCCGCACGCGCGAAGGCCGGCCCCGTGGTGATGGGTTCGGCGCAGACACCACAGAGCTGAGCTGAAGGATTGACGACGGCGGGCGGCTGGAAGCGCGGGCCTGCCTGCCCGGGATCGGCCGTGCCGTCCAGGATCGGGATGGGAGTATCTGGTGACACCGGCCACACCCGTCCCACTCCGCCGGACGGGATTCCCCGTTGACCGGACGTCGAGGTCAGTGAGACTCAGTTGCCGGCGGCACGGACCACCGTTGTCACCGGCAATCGAGGACCTTCCACTCCGGCACGATCGACCGCACTGACGAGGATGCGATCAGGAAGGCGGCCGTCGGCTCGATCGTTCTCCACGTAATAGTCCCGCTGGACACCCGGAACGAGCATCACCTGCCAGCGGCTGCCGTACTGGGCACGCACGATCCAGGTTCTCACTCGCTGGATCTCGTCGCTGCCAAGCGTCAGGTGTACGGTGCCAGCGGCGATACCGATGACCCGAGCATCGGTGCGCGGCGCCGGCCGGCGTTCCAGCCACGGCGATGCCGGTACCAGCGCCGGCTCTGCGTACGCTTCGTCGCGCAACGGTCCGACGATGCGGCCGGCATCGGTCAGCAGGGCCTTCATGCTGAAGTGGATGTTGCCGCCGGCGCCCGGCTGGGACCTGGTCAGCGTCACCTGGCGCAGCAGTTCGGCCGGCGTCCAGGCCGGCTGCCGGCGGTCGCCCACCCTGCTGGTGAAGTTGCCGGGCCAGATATGGCGCGCGTGCACGTTCTGCTCCACCCACCAGCGCAGGAGCTCGGGATAGCTCTGTCGTACGGCGCCCACTGGCCAGTAGAGTTGCGGTGCGAGGTAATCCAGCCAGCCGTTACGGATCCACTTTCGCGAATCGGCATACAGTTCCGTGTACGCGTCCAGGCCACGCACCGATTCAGGGCTGCCCGGGCGCCAGATGCCGAAGGGGCTTATGCCGAACTTCACCCACGGCTTCTCCTCCTTCACGGCAGAGTAGAGCCGCTCGATGAAACGATCCACATTGTCACGGCGCCAGTCGTCCCGTGCCAGCTTGCCGCCAGCTCGCTGATAGCGCGCCCAGCTCGCATCATCGGGAAACTGCACGTAGCCGCGACCATTCTTCCCGGGAACCCGGTACGGATAGAAGTAGTCGTCGATATGCACGCCATCCACGTCATACCGCCTCACGACGTCCAGGATCACGTCCAGCGACTGCTGCTGCACCGCCGGCTCACCGGGATCCATCCAGAGAAAACCTCCGTAGCGTTTCACCAGCTCCGGATGGGTACGGCTGATATGGGTGGGTGACGCCGGGGTGCGGGCGCCCTCGTTCCGTGCCCGGTAGGGGTTGAACCAGGCGTGCAATTCCAAGCCCCGACGGTGCGCCTCGGTGACGGCAAACTCGAGCGGGTCATAGTACGGCGACGGCGGCTGACCCATCCGTCCGCTCAGATACTCCGACCATGGCTCGAATGGCGAGTCATAGAGGGCATCTGCCGCCGGCCTCACCTGGAAGATGACGGCGTTCAGGCGGAGTGCTGTCGCCCTGTCCAGGATCTCCAGCAGTTCCAGCTTCTGCTGCTGGGTGGTCAGACCGGGCTTCGACGGCCAGTCGATGTTGGCCACCGACGCCACCCAGACGCCCCGGAACTCCCGCGCCACTACCGGCACGTCGTCCGCCCGGGCGTCGTCAGACCGAACGCCGCGCCCCAGCACGCTACCCGGGGCCGCCAACCTGCTCGCCACATCGTGGTCCGACGAGCTATTCAGCGGCGCGGCCTGTGCCAAGATGGAAGCCGGGATGACGGCAACCAGGAGGCAGGCTGCAGCACTGGCCGTCAGGCGACTGAGGAAGACTGGAGTGGGCATGGCATGGGCGCGACGGGTACGGCAATACGTCCCGCACCTCGATGGGCGCGCGGACGGGGGCGGCTCGGCAGATGGACGACCATGATGGGCCAATCGTCCCCTACTTCAGTATGCGACCCGAGCCGCCGCGATGGTAGTCGTCACCATACACCGACGCCGGGTTGCCTGATCCAGCACACGGCGGCACGGTGATGTGGCGTCAGGAGTAGATTGCACTCGATGCGGCCGGGCCGACCACAGTTGCCCGTTCAGGGCCGGCCACCCAGATTCCTCATGCTCGGACCCGACGCGGAGCCTCGCGCTCATCGTCATGATCACCTCCGCGCTCACCGCGGCGCCCCAACCGCGCGGCTGTGGGCACCCGCTCCCCTATTCGAGATCCGAACCGACATGGCCGCTACGAGTCACCCAGCCTACGACTCCCTCAAGCCGCCCGCCGAGGGCGAGACCATTACCTTCGTTGATGGCAAGCTGAGTGTTCCTGACAACCCGGTGATCCCTTTCATCGAGGGAGACGGCACCGGACCGGATATCTGGCACGCATCCCGGCGTGTGCTCGACGCCGCGGTTGAGCGCGCCTACGGCGGCAAGCGCAGGATCGCCTGGTTCGAGGTGCTCGCCGGCCAGAAGGCCTTTGACGCTGAGGGGAGCTGGCTACCCGACGACACGGTCCGGGCCATGAGCCATCACCTGGTCTCCATCAAGGGACCGCTGACGACCCCGGTGGGCGGCGGTATCCGCTCCCTGAACGTTGCCCTCCGCCAGCAGCTCGATCTCTACGCCTGCGTCCGTCCGGTGCGCTGGTTCGAAGGGGTACCGTCGCCAGTCAAGGAGCCCCAACTGGTTGACATGGTGATCTTCCGCGAGAACACCGAGGACATCTACGCCGGCATCGAGTTCGCCGCCGAGTCGGCAGAGGCGAAGCAGATCATCGCCTTCCTGCGCGACAGCATGGGAGTGGACAAGATACGCTTCCCCGGGACGAGCGCGATCGGCATCAAGCCCGTCTCCATCGAAGGCACCAAGCGCCTGGTACGATCAGCCATCGACTATGCCCTGGCCCAGGGACGCAAGAGCGTCACCCTGGTGCACAAGGGCAACATCATGAAGTACACCGAAGGCGGCTTCCGGGACTGGGGCTATGAGGTCGCGCGCGAGGAGTACGGCGGCGAGCCCATTGACGGCGGACCGTGGTGCAAGCTGCCCGGCGGCATGGTCGTGAAGGACGTCATCGCCGACGCCTTCCTGCAGCAGATCCTGCTCCGTCCGGCGGAGTACGATGTCATCGCCACACTCAACCTGAATGGCGATTATATCTCCGACGCGCTGGCCGCAGAGGTAGGAGGCATCGGCATCGCGCCAGGCGCGAACATCAACTACCTGACCGGCCACGCCATCTTCGAAGCCACCCATGGCACGGCTCCCAAGTATGCTGGCCAGGACAAGGTCAATCCCGGCTCGGTGATCCTCTCCGGCGAGATGATGCTCCGCTTCATGGGCTGGGACGAGGCCGCTGACCTGATAATCTCGTCGCTCGGGAAGACGATTGCCGAGAAGCGCGTGACATATGACTTCGAGCGGTTGATGAGCGGCGCCACGCTGCTCAAGACGAGCGAATTCGGCGAGGCCATGGTAGGCAACATGTGATGAATCCCGGCGGCGCCTGGCCCGGTCGACGAGCGGCAGCGCGCTAGCGGCTCGTGCTTACGGTCAGGGCCAG
>CALCHX010000081.1 GCA_937906875.1 uncultured Gemmatimonadota bacterium
CACGCGAACTGCGAAGCCGGTAGCCAGGCCGAAGGCGAAGACGGCAGCCACGCGAACTGCGAAGCCGGTAGCCAGGCCGAAGGCGAAGACGGCAGCCACGCGAGCCGCGAAGCCGGCAGCCAGGCCGAAGCCGGCCGCCAGAGAGAAGGCGAAGACGGCCGTCAGAGCGAAGCCGAAGACCACAGCCAGGGCAAAGCCCAGAACGGCGGCCACGCGAACTGTGAAGTCGACGGTCAGGGGGAAGCCGAAGGCCACGGCCAGGCGAACCACCGTGCCGGCCCCGGGGAGGGCCCGGACGCTCGAGGCGGTCGACCGCAAGGTCCGGATTCGTCGACTCGATCCGGTGGCGAAGTGCGGACCGGACACATCGGTCGAACAGCTCTATCGCGTCGACGAGTTGGTGAAGGGTCGCAGGCACTGGCACCTGGTCTTCCTCGACCACCACGGCTGGTATTGCGAACACGGCCGCGATTGCATCGCCGTGGCTGACGCGCGTCGCTTCGTTGCCCAATCCCGGAAGCTACGCAGGTAGCAAGCAAGCGCCATCGAACGGTAGCGGACCGAGCGGGGACAATCTCACCCAGCCCCGCGGACCGTGCGTCGACGCAACTGGTGACGGCTCCGGCTGCAGCCCTGGTCATGCTCAGGCCGGGATTCGAACCCGGACCCCGAATCGGGAGCGGGGTTTAAGCCCGCCGCGGCTACCAGTTTCGCCACCTGAGCGCGTTTCGACGCCGAAGCATCCCTCTCCCCTCTCCCCCCCACTCCCCTTAACGCGAGCGGGAGCGGCACATGCCGCTCCCGCGTCCGCATCTTTCAAGAGCGGGAAACGGGACTCGAACCCGCGACCCCAACCTTGGCAAGGTTGTGCTCTACCAACTGAGCTATTCCCGCGCGTCCATCAACATAGCGGCCGCCCGTGCACCAGACAAGCATCCGGTTTCGCCGCCTGGCACCCAGCCGGATGGCGGGCCCCGTTCGACGACTCCTCATCATGGCTTCACGCCCAGTGCATGTACCGCGTACCAGACGGTGTAGGCCACCAGCCCGGACAACGCAGCATCTCCGCCATTTCCAGTCGCGCGACCGTCCTCGTCCACCAGTTCCGCTGCCACGCCGCTATCCAGGGGTGCATGCCGCAGCCACTTCAGCGCCGCCGGTGCGTCGGGACCGAACAGGCGGGCACAGCGCTGGAGCAGCGAACCCGGATCCTCCACGGCATCGCGGACAGTTCGCCGGAAGGTGGAGTCATCGCGCGAAACAGCGTCATAGAGCGGCAGCCAGAGCGTCGAGGCAGCAGGTGACTCGACGGTGGGTTCGGACCGTTCCCCGGTCAGCGTCGCTGAGGTGACGAAGACGGGCTTCCCCTCCCGATCGACCACGAAATTCCGCAGCAGTGCCGCGCGAACCGCGTCCGGATCCTCCACCTCGCGCGCCGCCTCCTCGTCCAGTGTCCGCCGCAGCACGTCGAATGCGAGGGCGACGACGGCGTTGCCATGCAGCGTGAAGGGGTGTGGCACCGGATTCCCGGCAGGATCGACCTCCGTCGCATAGAGCGGAAGCCGCACATCCCGACGAGCACCGATGTCATCGGCGGCCAGGTACAGCGCGTCGGCCAGCGCCGGTTCCTCCACGACCTCGTCATCGCCAGTCCCGCGGATGTAGCGATCCACGGCGAGGGGGTAGGCAGCCGCGCCCTCCAGGGAGAATCCAGGCGAGAACAGCGTCCCGTCCAGGTAGTTCTCGCCACGACCCGGCGCGTAGCCGTGAAGCTCACAGGCTCGCAGGAGCAACTCGCGAGCGAGTGACGGATCGGCGAGCTGTACCGCTGGGAGTGTCCACATGAGTGCCTCCCAGTCGCGGTACGTTGCGCCATGTCCGTTCCAGGGAGCCCGACTGCGCACGAGATAGAAGTGGGCGTCATCGAGGGCCCGCCCGACGCCGTAGAAATAGGCGAACAGCAGGTTCCGGTTCACGAGCCGATCGGTCCCGTCGTGGCTCGTGGTCTGTTCCATCGAGATCAGAGCATCGCGCGTCGCCGAGAGGAGCGAACGCCAGCCACGTCGGCGCAGCGCCGCCACCGCTGCCTCCGCCCCGTCCCTTTCCGGGCCGGCGGCAAGATAGAACGCGATCTCGGCGCGCTCCCCGGGTTGCAGGGTAAGCGAACGCCAGATCTGGTACGACGGAGCAGCGCCCTCCTCGACCACCGCCGACGACGCTTCCTCCGCCGCAATGGCGAGGGCGACGATGCCCGGCAACGCCGATCCGTCGAGCACGACAACCTCACGGTCAGCTACCCGCGCGCGATGATGGTCGTGAAACGGACGCTCCGAGCGCACCCGCAACTGGCGGTGGCCGAGCGTTCCCTCGACTCCGCAACGAACGGCGAGCACCCGCTCCGTGCGGTTTTCCAGCGACAGCGCGTAGACGGCGCCGGCCATATCCGCGTCGCGGCCATAGGGTGCGAAGATGGTACCGCGGACCGCCAGGGGCCCGACGCTGGTGGCGAACGCCGGAAGCCATTCCAGTGCGCGCTCCCAGGCCATTCCACCGCCGCCGAGGTCATGTCGCTCACCCTCCACCTCGAATACCGGACGCAACAGGCCCGGGGCGGAACCGGCCAGGAAGTCCGCACCACCGGCGAATTCCACCGTCGCCCTGGCTCCACGATGCAGCGCTCCGACGGCACGGATGCTCCCGTCCGCGGGATGGATACAGGGTAGGGCGAGCCAGTGATTGCCGGTAAACTGCCAGGGGACAGTCGGGAGCGATGCTGTTCTCACGGAGCGCGGGTGTAAGTTTTATCCGGTTCGTCGTGGCCGTAATCTAGCCGGGTTATCGTTCGCCCGGTCCACCTGCAACCACCTCGTCAATCAGTGCTCAAGGCATCGTCTGCTGCTTCAGCTCGAGTTGTTCGGGCCGCCATGGGCGTCCTCTCGTTTCTTGCCATACCCTTCCTCGCCCTGCCGGGGCAGAGAGTGATGGGTACAGGGCCGGACGCGATCCTGTTGCCGGGAGGAGTGCTCCGGATGACTGTGGAGGGCCAGATGGATGCATGGAACTCCACCTTTGGGAGTGACTTGTCCGGTGCACCCCTGGCGACCACGATTCCCCTCGGAGCGCCCTTCAGCAGCGACAACCTGGGCGCGGAGCAGGTGGGCGGCCTGTCGCAATTGGAGACGCGCTTGCGTGCGCTCACCGGGCTCGATGCCCTGAAGCTGTCCCTCGGCGACGTGCGCCTGCGGATGGAGGCGCGGAGGTCCTCCATTCCGGTGCGCTTCGAACTCGGTGTGGGCCGCCGGCTGCAACTCTCCGCGATGGTGCCCTACGTGCAGACGAAGGTGGAGATGGCAGCGGTCGTGAATCGGACGGGGATGAACGGCAACGTGGGTCTCAATCCGGTGGGCAGTGATCCGTCGCTGGCGACTGGCAATGCCACGTTGGTGAATCAGTTGCGAGCTTCGGCGGATGCGCTGGACACGGCTCTGGGCGCCTGCGCTACAGCACCCGATGCGCCGGCCTGCGCCAATCCCGACGTTGCACGGGCCACCAACGCCGCGGCTCGTGCCTTCGCCGACGAGGTCGCGGCCATCTACGGCCTGCCAGATGAAGGCGGCGCTCCTCTCGTGCCGCGCGTCGGCAGCGAGGCGGCGAAGGCGGTCGCTGACCGTATAGCGGCGCTGCGCGACTCCTATGACGCGCTGGGAATCGGTGGCATAGGCGCAGATGTTGGGCCCAACAACGCGTCACAGCCGCTGACTGGCGCCACCTTCGGAACCGCGCTCGACGCGCTCGGCGTTACCCGGCCAGGCAACTCCACCAGCTACGGAATAGGTGACATCGAGCTCGGCGCGAGAGTGCTGCTCTTCGACGGATTCCAGGGCGACCTGGAGCGAGCCACCAAACCGACAGGCTTCACGGCGCGGGCGAGCCTGGATGGCCTGGTGCGATTGGGCACCGGTAAGCCAGCCCGTGCAGACGATCTGCTGAACGTGGGAACCGGCGACGGCCAGATGGACGTCGAAATCGGAGCTGTCGCCGACCTGATCTTCGGACGCCGGTTCTGGGCCTCGGCGGCAGTGCGATACGGCATCCAGATGGCCGGCGAGCAGGACATCCGGGTGCCACAGACGGCCGAGGAGAGCTACGTCAGCGACGAGAATGTGACTCGACTCCGACGGGATCCGGGCGACTATGTGGAGCTGGCACTGATCCCCAGGGTCTCGCTGGGCGACTTCGTTTCGCTCTCCGGATCGTATCGCTTCCGCAGTCAGGGTAGCGACGTGCTGGAAGTGATCTCAGGCCAGCCCGACGTGATTCCCCAGTCGCTCGACCTGATCGCGCGTCGCGGCGAGGGAACGGAGCACCGCGTCGGCCTCGGCCTCACCGTCTCCACCATCTCGGCCTACGCTGCCGGGCGCATTGGTCTGCCACTGGATATCAGCTACGTGCACAGCCGGTCAGTAGCCGGGTCGGGGATGGGGACACCCAAGCTGACCCGGGACGAGGTGCTCCTGCGCATATACCTGAGCGCATTCGGGCGCTGAGCATCCAGGCTGTTCTCAGCGCCTGCCCGTCAGCCAGCTCTGCCCGAACGACGACGCCGTGGCACTGGTGTGCTCGCGGCTGCCGTGGCCAGTAGTTCCCTCGCGTGGGCGCGGCTGACATCACTCTCCGCGTCGCCGCCCAGCATCCGGGCCAGTTCGTACACGCGGTCGTCCCCGTCCAGCACGCTCACGTCGGCAGTCGTGACACCGCCACGGGCTCCCTTCGCCACGAGGATGTGGTGATGGGCCCGCGCAGCGAGCTGAGGCAGGTGCGAGATGGCGAAGAGCTGGTGATGTTCGGCGACGCGACGCATGGTGTCCCCGACCTGAAGCCCCACGCGGCCACCGATTCCGGCGTCCACCTCGTCGAATACGAGGGTGGGGACGGCATCCAGGCGGGCGAGAATCGTCTTCAGGGCCAGCATTACACGGGACAGCTCGCCGCCCGACGCGACACGGCCCAGGAGCCTCGCCTCGTGCCCGGCGTTGAGCGCGACGCGGAATTCGACGTCCTCAGCTCCATGCGACCCGATCTCGGCGGTCGGTACCAGCGCCACGGTCAGATGTCCGTCAGGCATGCCGAGCTGAGGGAGGAGCTCGTCCACTTCCGAAGCCAGACGCCGCGCGGCCGACTCGCGCAGCGCGGTCAGTGCCGTTGCCGCCTCGACAAGCCGCTCACCGGCTGAGGCCTGGACCGCCTGTAGATGGCGCAGATCGAGCGCGGCGGAGTCGATGAGATCCAACTCGCCGCGCGACTGACGCCCTGTTTCCAGGACGTCCATCAATGTAGGTCCGTACTTCTTCATCAACAGGAAGAGCAGCTCGCGCCGCTGCTGCACCTGAGCCAGCCGCGACGGGTCCAGATCGATCGTTGCCTCGTAAGCCTCGAGTTCCCGGGCCAGTTCCTCCACGGCATAGTAGCCCGTATCAAAAAGCTCCTGAAGACGGTCCAGCGATGTGTCTATACGTCGCACGGCCGCCAGGGCTCGCTGCAACTGGGCGAGCCTGGCAAGTACACCCTCGTCTCCATCCTGGAGCAACTGGACGGCGCTGGAGGAGGTGGTGCGCAGTTCCTCGGAATGCTCGAGTCGTCGCGCCTCCTCATCCAGCCGTCCGTCCTCGCCCTCGACCAGCCGAGCTTCGTCGATTTCCCGGACGACGTGACGGAGGTAGTCCGCACGTCGCTCGGCCTGATCGCGCCGGTGCGCCAACTCCGTGATCTGTCGGCGTACGTTGGCCAACCGGGAATGCGCTTCCCGGACCTCGGCGGCAGCCGCATCGGCGCCGCCGAAGGCATCCAGGATGCGGCGTTGTGATTCGGCATCGAGTAGGCTCTGCGCCTCGTGCTGCCCATGCAGGCTCACGAGTTGGCGACCGATGTCGGCCAACACTCCGGCGGTGACGCTGGACCCGTTGACCCAAGCCCGCGCCCGACCCGTCGCAGCCACCTCACGGCGCAGCACCAGCAAGCCGTCATCCACCTCCAATCCCCGCTCATCGAGCATCGCGAGCAGGGGATGCTCCGGGTCGACCTCGAAGACACCCTCCACCGACGCCCGATCGGTTCCCGTGCGTACCAGATCGGCGCTGGCCCGCTCACCCAGAAGCAGGCCCAGAGCGCCCACGATGATGGACTTGCCGGCACCGGTCTCACCGGACAGGACGTTGAAACCCGGTGCCAGCGGGAGGGTGAGCGTCTCGATGATGGCGAAGTTGCGGATGCGAAGCTCGATCAGCACCGACGGTCCTCGTCACGATCAGGCAGGCCGCCCCAGCCCAGCTTTCGGGTGAGACGAGCGAAGAATGAGGTCCCAGGGAATCGGACGATGAGTACAGGTCGTTCCGCCCGTTGAACGAGGAGGGTCTCGCCCGGAGCGAACGTCGTACCAGCCTGACCGTCCACCGTTACCAGAAGTTGCTCCGGACCATCATTCGCGCGGACTCGAAGCTGAACGGTTGGCGGAAGTACGAGGGCTCGAAGGGAAAGAGTGTGAGCCGAGATGGGAGTGAGGATGATCGATTCCAGCGTCGGCACGACGACGGGCCCGCCCGCCGACAGGCTGTAGCCGGTTGAACCTGTCGGTGTCGAGACGACGAGGCCGTCGGCCGAGAAGCGCGCAACCGGTTCATCGCCGGCGTGGACTTCAAGGCTGAGGACGCGCGCAAAGCCGCCTTTATGCAACACCACGTCGTTGAGCGCGAAGAGACGTCGACGCTCCACGTCGTCGCGGTCCATCGTCCTTGCCTCGAGAGCCATCCTCGACTCGGCCACGTAGTCGCCGCTGGAGAGCCGTCGCAATGCCTCTTCGAGTTCATTGCCGGCACACGCGGTGAGGAACCCGACCCGCCCGAGGTTGACGCCCAGGATCGGTGCGGGCCGTCCAGCCAGGATACGCGCGCCGCGGAGCAGCGTGCCGTCGCCACCGAGCGTGAGCAGCACATCGACAACATCGGGATCGGTGAGCCGCTCACCGATCCCCGCTACCGCGAACAGCTCATCCTCGAGATAGAGCCTGAGGTTGAGTTCCGCAGCAAGTCGCAGGAGGTCGTGCAGGACCTCGCGGAGACCGACGTAGCCGGAATGCCCGACGACGCCGACCTGGATCACCCGGCCACCGCCTCCGTGCTGTGCAGCGCTCGCACTCGCTCGGCGATTCCGACGGCGTCGAGACCGCAACGGGCCAGTTGCACGGCGCGCGGCGCATGTTCCACGAAGGAGTCGGGCACGCCATGCGCCACCACCTTCACCGCCGGGTCGAGCTTTCCGATCACCGCTGACATCATGGCGCCGAATCCGTTGACCACCGAGCCCTCCTCGACGACCAGGAACTGACGATGCTCGGCGAGCAGTGCGTCGAGGGTCGCGGCGTCGTACGGCTTCAGATAGCGGGCGTTCACCACCGTGACCGAGAGGCCCTCCACCGCCAGCGCCTCGGCGGCCTCCAGGGCAGCGGCAACCATCGTTCCGACGGCGAGGATGGCAACCTCGCTGCCATGACGTGGCACCGTCCACGTTCCGACCGGAGCCGGTTCGACCTCGGTGATCGTTGGCGGATGGTCGGGAGCGGCCGCGCGGGGGTAGCGCAGTGAGAACGGACCGCCCTCGTGCGTCATGCTGGCGCGCAGTACGGCCAACATCTCCGTCGCGCTGCTCGGCGCAGCGACCGTCATCCCGGGCACTGCCAGCATGTAGGCGATGTCGTACAGGCCCATGTGGGTGGGGCCGTCCTCGCCCACCATGCCGGCGCGATCCATCGCGAAGACCACCGGCAGATGCTGGATCGCACAATCGTGGATGACATTGTCATATCCACGCTGGAGGAAGGTGGAGTAGATCGCGCAGACCGGCCGGATTCCCTGGGTGGCGAGACCGGCGGCGAAGGTGACCGCGTGCCCCTCGGCGATCCCCACGTCGAAGAAGCGCCGCGGGTATGCCTTGCCGAATGCGCTGGTTCCCGTCCCCGACGGCATCGCCGCGGTGATCACAGCCAACTCCGGAACCATCGCCCCGAGTTCGACCAACCCCTGGCTGATTACGTCCGTGTACGCTGGGGTCTTGGTGCCGAGACGCAACTTGCCGGTCGCCGGGTCGTGCCCCGGCGGCAGGGCATGCCACTTCTCGCCGTGCTCACCAGCCGGGAACCCCTTCCCCTTCTGCGTGATGACGTGGACGAAGCGTGGACCCTTGAGGGCACGCACGGCCGTCAGGGTATCAGCCAGCGCGTCGATATCATGGCCGTCTATCGGGCCGAAGTAGCGGAATCCCATCTCCTCGAAGAGAACGCCGGGAGTGAGGAAGTTCTTGACGCTTTCCTCCCACTTCCGTACCAGTGCTCCCGCTGCGGCGAGCGGGCCAGGAGCACCGTCGACGAGCTCGCCGATCCGGCTGCGGAGGCGGTTGTACAGCGGATTCCGCTGGACTGAGACGAGGTACTTGTGCATCGCGCCCACGTTGGGCGCGATGGACATCTCGTTGTCGTTGAGGATGACGATGAAATCGCTGTCCGACGCACCGGCATTGTTCAGCCCTTCGTAGGCGAGTCCGCAACTCAGCGCGCCGTCGCCGAGTATGGCGGCGACCTTGAAGTCATCGCCGTTGATGTCGCGGGCTGCCGCCATGCCGAAGGCAGCCGAGATCGCCGTGCCGGCATGACCGGCGCCGAATGCGTCGTAGGGACTCTCGGCCCGTTTGAGGAAGCCCGAGAGTCCATCGCACTGCCGCAGCGTCTCGAACCTGTCGGCCCGGCCAGTCAGCAGTTTATGCGGATAGGCCTGATGCCCCACATCCCAGACGAGCTGGTCACGAGGGGTATCGAAGACGTAGTGCATCGCGATCGTCAGTTCCACCACGCCAAGGCCGGCGCCAATATGGCCTCCGGTGCGCGAGCAACTGTCGATTAGGAAGGCACGCATCTCGTCGGCAAGCTGGCGGAGCTCGTCACGCGAGCAACGCTTGAGGTCGGCCGGCGAACTGATTCGGGGAAGGACAGGGTCGGACATGCTGACACGAGCTGGAGATTCCGCCGGCCCAGCAACCACCGGGCGCTGACGGTCGTACAGTAATGGAAGTTACTGGCCTGCGCCCCTCATGACCGGAGCAGGGCACTGCCAGTCAAGCCTCTTCTCAGGATCGTCGGTCTATCGTGAACAGCGCAATGGCCCGCAGTTTGGGTGTGAGGAGGTCATGATCGGCCAATGCCTGACACCCTTCAGCAACCAGATCACGGGCACGCTCCCGCGCACCCACTATACCCAGAAGCGCAGGATATGTGCTCTTTCCCAGAGCAATGTCGCGCCCGGCAGTCTTTCCAAGTTCGTCTGTGGTCGCGGTCACGTCCAGCACGTCGTCAGCAATCTGGAAGGCCAATCCGATCGCCTCGCCGTAAGCGGTGAAGGCGTCCAGGGCCTCGTCGCCGGCGCGCGCGGCCAGGCCACCCAGGCGCACCGCGGCGGTGATCAACGCGCCTGTCTTGCAACGGTGGATCCGTTCCAACTGTGCCAGCGAGAGCGCGTGGCCCTCTCCCTCCAGGTCCAGCAACTGGCCGCCGATCATCCCGGCAGCGCCCGATGCCACCATCAACGTACGTACCACCTCGCCGGCCTCGGCATCGGGCAGGCAGAGCGCACGAACGGCATCGTACGCCGCTCCGGCGGCAAGCGGCACCATTGCCAGGCCGGCTGCGGTGGCCGCCGGCACGCCGAACACCCGGTGGACCGTGCTACGACCCCGACGCATATCATCGTCATCCATGCACGGGAGGTCGTCGTGAACCAGCGAATAGGCGTGCACGATCTCCACCGCCGCAGCCAGTGCACTCGCGTCGCCAGTCCCGCTCGCGGCCTGATAAGCGCTGCATACGAGCGCCGCGCGCAGCCGCTTCCCACCGCCAAGAAGGGAGTAGCGAACCGCGTCGGCCACCGACCGCGGCAGTTCGGTCAATCGGCTGTCACAGCAATCTGCGAGGGCCTGCTCGACGGCCCGCCGGTCCTCGGCGAAGAGCGAGTCCAGCGTGTCAGCCATCGTGATCGACAAGGACAAAGGTGCCGTCCTCCTGCTCCACCAACCGACGCACCTGTGCGTCGGCGCGCTCCAACTCCGCTCCCGCCAGGCGCAACTGTTCGATTCCCTCACGAAAGAGGTCGAGGGCGGCGGCAAGCTCGAGTTCGTCGCCATCCAGCGCCTCGACAATCTCCTCCAGCCTGTTGATGCTCTGCTCGAATGTCATGACGCGGCGGTGCTCGAGTCGGAAGGATGTTCGGTGGGCATCGACCCGGAGGGCGATTGGAGTGGAGAGCTCGATTCCACCGACTTCGTGGTCGCTCTCACGCTACCGTCACGGAGCAGGAGTTCGAAGTCGCTGCCGGGAGTGAACCGGGCAACGGAAGCCAGCGTCCTCCCGTCCTCGCCGCGCGCGACTGCATAGCCGCGAGCCAGTGTGGCGAGGGGGCTCAACGCGTGAAGTTGCCCGCCCAGTTGCTGCCAGCGATTGCGCCGCCTGTCCAACAGACGACCGGCGCGCGCGGCCAGCGTGGCGGCGAGTTGCACCCGCAGTGCCTCGGCACGATCCAGTCGCGACTTCATCGCCGAGCGGAGTTCGGCGTCGAGACGCCCGACTCGTGCTGCCGCCTCGGCATGCACCGGCACTGCCGCCTCGGCCGCCGCCGAAGGCGTTGCGGCACGGAAGTCGGCGACGAGATCGCAGAGCGTGACATCCACCTCGTGACCCACAGCAGATATCACCGGCACCGGACAGGCGGCAACCGCACGCGCCACGCGTTCATCGTTGAATGCCCACAGATCCTCGCGTGCCCCGCCACCGCGACCGATTATCACGACGTCTACCTCGCTCCACCGCGCCACTCGATCGAGTGCCGCGCAGAGTTCCTCCGGTGCCCCCTCGCCCTGCACCTTCGCCGGTACCACCACCAATTCGACCGCCGCCCAGCGCCGTCGGGCGACGGCGACGACGTCGTGAAGCGCTGCGCCGCTGGGGCTGGTGATGACCGCCACCCTGCGTGGATAACGAGGTAACGGGCGCCGCCGCTCCGGCGCGAGCAAGCCGTCCCGCTCCAGGGCCTGTCGGGCCTGCTCGAGTGCCTTCCGCCAGAGCCCGTCGCCGGCCGCCTCCATAGCCTTCACGGTGAACTGGAGATCGCCGCGGGCCGCGTATACGGTCACCTGCCCCAGCGCGGTCACCTGCATTCCGTCATCGGGTGAGGCGGGTATGGAGCGCTGGTCGCGCGACCAGACCACGCAGCGGATCTGCGAGCTGGCATCACGGAGCGAGAAGTACCAGTGGCCGTTCCGGTGGCGTTTGAAGTCGCTCACCTCACCGCGCACCCAGAGCGGCAGGAACGCTCCTTCCAGCACCTCCTTCGCCGTTGTCGTGAGAAGGCTTATGGGAACGGCGCTCCGCGCGCTGCTGCCAGGGATCTCCTGGAGCAGCTCGGCAGCCGCCGATTGGAGCGGGCCGGAAGCGGACTCCTCATCAGCCTCGAGGCGCCCGCTCGCGATCACCTCCTCGGTGAGTTCACGCAGGCTGGGAGGCTGTCCGGGACGCGCGTCGGCCCCATCCACCCGGCGAACATCGTCCCGGTCGGCCGTGCGGACGTCCCCGGACGAGCCACGGCCAGGGCCGGCACTCTCGAAGAGATCCAGCGCCAACTCCTCGACGGGAGGCACTGCCCGCCCGTCGGCCGCCGAACGGCGCCTCGTCAACGAGCTCCCCCCTCCCCAGCTCCCTCCGGCGTCACCGTCCGTCCGGCTGCCCGAACCGTGCTGCGCAGAAGCATGGCGATCGTCATTGGCCCGACGCCGCCAGGCACGGGAGTGATGAGCGACGCTACCTGGCGAACGGCATCGAAGTCCACATCACCGACCAGTCGCGTGCCGCTTGACCGCGAAGCATCGGGGATGCGATTCATGCCCACGTCGATCACGACAGCGCCCGACCTGACCATGTCAGCAGTGATGAGCCGGGCGCGTCCAACGGCGGCGATCAGCACGTCGGCTCGGCGGGTGTGTTCGGCGAGGTCCCGCGTCCGGCTGTGGCAGATGGTCACCGTAGCGTCGACACCATGCTGCATGAGAAGCGCGGCCATGGGCTTGCCCACGATGTTGCTACGTCCCACCACCACCACTTCAGCACCCCGTAGCTGAACGTCGTGCGCCTCCAGCATCACCATTATGCCAGCCGGCGTGCAGGGCACGAAGCCGTCCTTCTCGCCGATCAATAGCTTGCCGACATTCACGGGATGGAACCCGTCCACGTCCTTGTCCGGGCGGATGCGACGGATCACCCTGTCCGCGTCGATCTGCGATGGAAGGGGCATCTGGACAAGAATGCCATGAATGGAAGGGTCGGCATTCAGACGGTCGATGACGGCGAGCAGCTCTGCCTCACTCGTATCCGCCGACAGGCGGATAGTCTCGCCGTTCATCCCGGCCTCGCGGCAAGCACGTTCCTTGGCACCGACATAGACCGCGCTCGCCGGGTCGTCGCCCACGAGGACCACGGTGAGCCCGGGCGTCACTCCCCTGGCAGCCAGCAGCGCCGCGTCGCGCGCCACCCCGGCCCGAACCCCCATCGCCAGCGCCTTGCCATCGATCAGCCTGGCGCCCGCTTCGCCAGCATCGCTGGACGCGGCACGCTCAGCGAGCAAAATCCACCGTCCTCGTCTCTCGTATCATGACCACCTTGATCTGCCCTGGGTACTGGAGTTCGGATTCGATGCGCCGCGCGATCTCCTCGGTCAGCGACGACATGCCCGTATCATCGACCTCGTCCGGCGTCACGACAACGCGGATCTCACGCCCGGCCTGGATCGCGTAGACCTTCTCGACGCCCCGGTAACTGGCGGCAATGCGCTCCAGCCCTTCCAGCCGTTTCACGTAGGTCTCGAACGCCTCGCGGCGTGCGCCGGGTCGGGCGCCGGAGATCGCATCGGCCGCCTGCACGAGGACCGACACCTCACTCTCGTGAGGGACATCGTCGTGATGGGCGGCGATGCAGTTGACGACCAGCGGACTCTCGCCGTACTTCGTGGCAACCTCGACACCAAGCTGGACGTGCGTGCCCTCGTGCTCGTGGGTCAGCACCTTGCCCACGTCATGCAGCAGCGCGCCTCGCTTGGCCAGGTTCACGTCCAGCCCCAACTCTGCCGCCATGATCCCGGCTAGCCAGGCAACTTCCTTCGAGTGCTGCAGGATGTTCTGACCGTAGCTCGTCCGCCACTTCATCCGGCCAATGAGGCGGATGAGTTCAGGGTGCAGGCCGTGCACACCCACCTCGTACGCGGCCTCCTCGCCAGTCTCGACGATACCAACGTCCACTTCCTTCCTGGCTTTGGTCACTACCTCCTCGATCCGGCCGGGATGGATGCGGCCGTCAGAGACGAGTTTCTCGAGAGCCAGCCGTGCCACCTCGCGCCTTACAGGCTCGAAACAGGAGACCACGACGGTGTCCGGGGTGTCATCGATGATGACGTCGACGCCCGTCGCCAGTTCGAATGCCCGGATATTGCGTCCCTCTCGACCGATGATGCGCCCCTTCATCTCGTCATTGGGAAGTGAGACGGCGGAGACCGTGATCTCCGCCGTGTGCTCCGCGGCAATGCGCTGGACGGCCAGCGCGACAATCCGTCGGGCCTCGCGCTCGGCGTTGCGTTTGGCCGCTTCACGGATCTCGCGAACGCGGCTGGCGGCGTCAGCTCGAGCCTCCTCCTCGATGCGCTGAACGAGGTCGCGTCGAGCATCGGCAGTCGACATCCCAGCCAATGACTCCAGTCGGTGCTGATAATCCACGGCCAACTTGTCGAGCTCGTCCTCCCGCTCCACCACCAGCTTCTCGCGTCGACCGAGATCAGTAGCGCGAACGGAGATTTCCTTGTCGCGCTGGTCGACCATCTCACTCCGTCGGTCTATGCCGACCTCACGCTCCTTGAGACGCCGCTCCTCCAGCTCCACCTCCTCACGGCGGCGCCTGACCTCCTCCTCCCAACCCGCCCGGAGTCCGATCAGCTCTTCCTTGCCAGACAGAATGGCCGATTTGCGCAGCGACTTAGCCTCCCGATCGGCGTCACTCACGAGCCGGCGGGCAGTCTGTTCGGCTTCAGCAAGCAGCCGCGTCGTGGTCTGTTCTACCGTGGCGTTGTTCGCCTCCAGACGGCGCAACTCAGCCGCCCGGCCAGTTCGTCTCCCCAATAGATGAAAAACCGCGGCGGCGGCGACGAGCAGCACGCCGAACGCGATGAGAATCGCCAGAGAAGGCATGGAATCTATGATCGAGCGCCGAGGCGCGTTATCGGCACCGCAGACGGCGCCGGATGCGGCGAAGCGGCGGCTCAGTGGAAGAGTGTGCACCCAAGCCCGCTACGGCCAGAGGCCGTCGCGGAATGAGGTGGAGCGTGCTAAAGCGAGACAGCACACTGACCTACGCGGCCAGCATCACTCCCGCAAAAACTACCTGCCGGGTTCAGGAAAGGCAAATCATCCGGACATGGGCACGGCGCGCTTTGTGGGTGGTAGCAACCGACGCACTTCATCCCCCATCTGACGCATCCCTCCGGCGGCCTCACCCAGCGCCTCTCTCGCCCGGAAGAGGTCGTCGGCAATCTGGAGGGCGGCGAGAATGGCCATCTTGTGCGTCTCCACCACGGTTCCGCTAGCCATCACCTTGCGCACGGCCTCGTCGACGTAGGCTGCGACCGCTCGCGTGTGCTCGGGTGTGGCAGCGCTGCGTAGCGCATACTCCTCGCCCAGGATATCGACCCTGACAACTTCCCTTTTCACGCTCATCCGACCTCCTCGCCCTGTGCCTGTTGCTGTCGCAGGAAGCGGGCTCGGTCCAGTAGCCGCCTGGTACGCTCCGCAGCCATGGCAAGTCGTTCCCTCAGTCCGGCATTCTCGACCTCCAGCTCGGCGACCCGGGCCGCCAGGCCAACGACATTCGTCACGCCGATCACGGGCTCGGTCGAGGTGGCCACCGGCGTGACCGCCGGATCGACGATCGAAAGGACATGCTCCAGCTCTCGCTGGCGCGCCTCAGCGGCCAGGGCACGCTGGCGAAACGAGGATATCTCATCGGCCAGGCTATGGATCAACGACCGGAGTTCTGCCTGAGCGAGCGCGACCTCCTCCTCGACACTCCTGGCCCCATTGGCTGACGACACCGATTCACGCACGTGGCTTCACCCCCAGTTCCACTTCCAGCGCTCTCAGCAACTTTCCGCGCCGGCCTTCGATCTCCTTGTCGCGGAGCGTGCGCTCCGGGTGCCGCAGGGTGAGCCTCCAGGCCAGGCTTCGCATTCCAGCAGGCACGCCCTGTCCCCTGTATTCGTCGAAGAGGGAGAGATGTTCGAGCAACTCACCCATCGCATCGCGAACCACGCCGGCCACTCGGGCGGCGGGCAGTTCGTCGGGAACGAGGAGGGCGAGGTCAAAGACCGCAGCCGGCGTCGTCGGGAGCGCCCGGTAGCGAACCGGTTCGACTGTCGAGGCGATATCCTCGCGCACCCGGTGCGCGTGCGCCCCGGGCTCGGCGACCTGTGCCGATTCAACCGTGCCGAGTTCGATCTCCACACCAAAGGCAGGCGACGCCCAGGGCGGCGCGTCGAGCAACACGCGCCAGACACCCCCAACCTCTCGCCCATCCACCGTTATCAGCCAGAGCAATTCTCCCTCACCGGACGGCGAGAGTTGCACGTCGGCGCCCGGAAAGGCAGCCCGCGTCATACTCTCGCCCAATGCCTTGGCGTCCCAGAGATCGACGGCTGGTGGACGCGGCTCGGTGAAATGCGGTGGCCGTCGTTCGCCCATGACCAGCGCCGCCGACATCATCCGTTCCAACGGCAGCGCACTGCCCTTCCCTGGCGCGAAGACGTGACCGATCTCGAACAACCGCACATTCGCCTGCATCCGCGCCAGGTTGTGCTCGGCCCGGTGTGCAAGTGTGTCCAGTATCCGCGTCCGCAGGTGAGGCTCATCCTCGGCCAGAGGGTTGGACACTCTCACATGCGTACGGTCGTCGCCAGCGACGAAGGGGAGTGGGCGTGCCTCCAGCAACCCCTGGCTGATCAGCGCATCGCGAACACGCGTGCTTCGCACGTGGAGCGGGTGGTCAGGCACCGTGCCGGGCCGGAATGGACGCAACTCGTCGGGCAAGCTGTCAAAGCCCACGAGACGGGCAACCTCCTCCACCAGGTCGACGTCGCGACTCACGTCGTGGCGCCACGATGGCGGCTGGACCAACCACGCTTCCTCGCCAATCCTGGTGACGCCGAAACCGATCGAGCGCAGCAGCGCCTCGACCCTTTCCACCGGCACGACGATGCCAAGCAGCCGGTTCAGTCGTTCTGCCCGCAGGGTAACCGGCGGCATGGCGCCAGGAGCGGTGCCCACATCCAGAACGGCTGTCACGCGTCCGCCTCCCAGCGACGCCACGAGACCGGCGCCCGTCCTGAGCATTTCCAGCGTTGCCTCGCGGTCCACGCCCCGCTCGAAGCGATAGCTGGCATCGGTGGAGAGTCCTGCAGCCAGGCGTGACGCGCGAACCCGTCCAGGAGCGAAGTAAGCCACCTCGAGTATTATGTCGGTGGTGGACTGGTCCACCTCGCTGTCGCGACCTCCCATGACACCGGCAATGGCGACCGGCTTCAGATCGTCGGCGATGACCAGTGTGCCGCCTTGCAGCACCCGCTCGACACCGTCCAGCGTCGTGAGTCGCTCGCCCGAACGTGCCGCCCGGACGACGATGTTCGCACCCAACCTCGCGACGTCGAAGGCGTGCATCGGCTGGCCGAGCGCGTGCAGGCAGTAATTGGTGGCGTCGACGACGTTGTTGATGGACCGTGCGCCAACGCTCTCCAGCCGCTCGGCCAGCCATTCCGGACTCGGCCCGACCTTGACGCCACGGACGACCGCGGCGCAGTAGCGAGGGCAACCTTCCTCGTCAACGATCTGGACAGTGAGTCCATCAGCGGTCGCCCGGGCGTCGCCGAGGACAGCGGCAGGAGTCTCCGGCAGATCGCTCAACTCGGGAGGTTGCTGGAGCTTTAGTCCGACAAGCGCTGCGGCCTCGCGAGCAATGCCGCGCTGACAGAAGAGGTCCGGGCGGTTGGGAAGCACGTCCAACTCCAGCCGTACGTCGCCCGCTGGCAGGACCGCGAGCAATGGAGTCCCAGGCAGCGCCTCCGTTTCCAGTTCCAGAATGCCGGCCTGGTCGGTGCCGAGCCCCAGTTCAGCGGCCGAGCAGAGCATTCCTGCCGACGTGAAGCCGCGGATCTTCTTTCGCTGGATGGTGAATGCGCCGCCGGGCATCTCCGTTCCCACCCTGGCAAATGGATAGCGGCCACCAACGCGGACATTGGGAGCCCCGCAGACCACCTCATGAAGTGTCCCTGTTCCGTCGTCCACCTTGTTGAACGAGAGCTTGGTGTCGGGAATGCGCTCGCTCTCCACCACGCGGCCGACGACGAACGGTTCGAGATCGAGCCGGGTCCGTTCGATCCCGTCCAACGTCGCGACATGCGCGCCGAGAAGTTCGCCGAGCTCCTCCGCTGGAATGGAGACGGGAGCGAAGGCGCGCAGCCAGTCATAGGAGACTATCATCGAGACGCCCACCGGTTGGAGAGGCGCCCCGCGTTCGGCATGGGTGCGATGGTCATGAGGTGAACTGCTCCAGGAAGCGAACGTCGGAATCGTAGAGCAGGCGGATGTCGTTGATGTCGTGACGGCTCATGGCAATGCGTGCCGGCCCCATTCCGAACGCCCAGCCCGTGTAGCGCTCGCTGTCCAGTCCGGCCGACTCCAGTACGGCGGGATGCACCAGTCCGCATCCCATTATCTCCACCCAGCGCAGCCCACGGCCATCCTGCAGGCCGACCCCCACGTCCATCTGTGCCGAAGGTTCGGTGAAGGGGAAGTAGGACGGTCCGAAACGGACGCGCCGCGTCCCGCCATAGAAGCGTCGGGCGAACTCGGCCAACGTTGCCTTCAGGTCGACGAAGGAGATTCCCTCGTCCACGGCCAGCCCTTCCAGTTGCGCGAATGCGGGCGCGTGTGTGGCGTCGAAGAAATCCCGGCGATAGACATTGCCGGGAATGAGGACGCGGACAGGCGGTCGATAGCTCTGCAGTGTGCGCACCTGGACCGGAGAGGTATGAGTCCGGAGCAGCACGTCGTCGCGCAGATACAACGTGTCGTGCAACTCCATTGCCGGATGATCGGGCGGGAAATTGAGCGCGCCGAAATTGTACCACGCGGTCTCCGCCTCCGGTCCGAGGGCGATGGTGAAGCCCAGCTCACGGAAGATCCCGGCGATCTCGTCGATGACCATCGTCACCGGGTGTCGGGCGCCACGCCACTGGGTGCGGGCGGGCATGGACAGATCTGTTGCACCGACGCCGGAGTTGGCCGAACGGAGGCTCGCGGCGTAGTTCTCGACGACCCGCGTGAGTGCCTGTGAGAGGCGGTTGAAGGCCTGTCCGGCGGCAGGGCGATCCTCGGGCGGAAGTGTACGCAGGGCGGCTCGAAGGGCGGCCACCTCCTCGGCGGCAACGGCGTTGAGACGGCCCTTGGCGTCATCCAGCCTGGTCCCTGGCTGGAGGGAGGCGACAAGGGTACGGGCGCTCGCCTCGAGGGCATCGGCGCGACGCAGGAACTCGTTCAGGTCCATGAAGGCGGACGGGGTACGGGACGTATTCGGGCCAAGCTTGCGCCGACTGCCATGTTGCGTGGCGCGGCTGACTGGATTTGATCCCCGCTACCAGGCAGGGAGGAACGCCAGGCCAGACAAAACGACGACGGCGGTGGACGAATAGTCGCACCGCCGTCGTCGGGATTCAACGTTGCCGCGCCGGATGACGCGGCGACATCGGTCTTGCCGGGGTAGTCGTGCTCAGGCAGCGGAGAGGGCGGCGCGAGCCTGATCGGCCAGCGACGCGAATGCCTGAGGATCGGAGACCGCGAGATCGGCCAGGATCTTCCGATCCACTTCGATCCCGGCCTTGTTGAGGCCGTTCATGAAGACCGAGTAGGACATGTCGTTCTGATGGGCGGCCGCGTTGATGCGGACGATCCACAGGCGACGGAACTCCCGCTTCTTGTTCTTGCGATCGCGGTAGGCATAGCGCCAGCCGCGTTCGACATTCTCCTTGGCTGCCTTCCAGAGCTTGCTGCGGCCGCCGAAGGCGCCGCGGGCGGCCTTCATTACCTGCTTCTTCCGCTTCAGGCGGACAACGTTCGATTTGACGCGAGGCATTTATCGCTCCCTTTTAGGCGGTAGGCCGTTAGACCACGAGCAGGCGCTTGATGTTCTTGATCTCGCCATTTGTCGTGACGATGGTGGCCTGGCGCAGGCGGCGCTTCCGCTTCGCGCTCTTCTTCGTGAGGATGTGGCTCTTGTAGGCTCGCATGCGCCGCACCTTCCCCGTCCCGGTAATGGAGAAGCGCTTCTTGGCGCCCTTGTGCGTCTTCATCTTCGGCATCGCAATTATTCCTTATTTCGGCGCGAGGATCATCGTCATCGACTTCCCCTCGAGCCTGGCATCAGTCTCGACCTTGGCGATCGCCGCGAGTTCGGTCGCGACGCGCTGTACAACCTGTCGGCCAAGCTCTGGGTGAGCGATCTGTCGTCCGCGAAACATCAGGGTGACCTTTACCTTGTTCCCCTCCTCGAGGAACCGGCGGGCGTGACGTGTCTTCGTCTCGAAATCGTGTTCATCGATGCCCGGTCGGTACTTCACTTCCTTCAACTGGATAACGTGCTGCTTCTTCTTGGCCGCCCGAGCCTGCTTCGCCTGCTCGAACTTGTACTTGCCATAGTCCATGATGCGGACCACTGGCGGCCGCGCCAGCGGAGCCACCTCGACCAGATCTAGTCCCTGTTCCTGCGCCGCCGCCAGCGCACTCTCCAGATCGAGAATGCCCATCTGCTCGCCGTCGGGCGCTATGACGCGCAGTGGGCTGATACGAATCTGGCGATTGACACGGACACGCTTCGTCGGGTCCTGGATAGGCTTAATCCTCTAGTAGGGGCAGCAGAATGCAGAACGTGCGGCCTCCTGGCGGAGTCCGCACGACACACCCACCCGCGCCCGACAGGGCATGAGTGGGACGACGATCCGGAACTCCTGCAGCACGAACCGGAGACACGCACCGGCGGCCAGAGGGTGAGGGCGACGTCTCCGTCGACCTGCTTGCACGTATTTTGGACGAAAACTAGAGCGCCCAGCGCCCGCCGTCAAGACCGACACGCTGCTCCGTCGTTCACCAACGTCGCTACGCTGACCGAACTGCAGAAGACGGAGGAACCACTTCGCCTGCCCTCGAGGCAGATGGAACCCCCTCGCCTCCTGCCCGGGCGGAAGAGCTACTGCGACTCCCCTTCACGCAGAAGATGATATCCCTTCCCGTCCCGTCCTACCCGTCCCGTTGCCGTGTGGGCGTCGTGTTCGAACATCACCAGCCATTCCTCCTGGACCGCCCGCGCCAGCAGCCAGCGCTTCGTCTCCAGCGAGACCAGCGGCTCCACGTCGTAGCCCATTATCCAGGGCAAGGGAAGGTGCCACTGGGTGGGTACGATGTCGCCCAGGAAACAGAGGACATCGCCCCCACCCCCGTCCAGGATCACGCTCTGGTGGTGGGGCGTGTGACCTGGCGTGGGTAGTACGCTCAGTCCCGGTCGCAACTCCATCGGACCCTCGATCAACTCCATCGCTCCACTCGCCAGCAACGGATCGTAGTTGGCCGGGAAGTAGCTCGCCGTCGTCCGCTCGTTGGCGTTGCTGGCGTAGCGATGCTCTCCCTTCTGCACCACGTACCGTGCATTCGGGAACGCCGCCCGCACCGTGCCGTCCTCATCCCGCACGGTGTTCCCGCCAGCATGGTCAAAATGGAGATGGGTGTTCACCACCAGTGAGACATCCTCCGGAGTGAACCCGGCAATACGGATGGCCGCCTCCAGCGCGGTCGGCCCCGGATCCCCTTCCGGCGGGCTGTTCTCGACGCCATAGATGTCATGGAACCTGGGCGTCTCCTTGGAGCCGGCGCCTGTATCCACCAGCACCAGGCCATCCTCGTGCTCGACAAGCAGGCAGCGCATCCCCATCGGGATGCGGTTGCGCTCGTCAGCGGCGATGCGGCGCTCCCAGAGCACCTTGGGCACGACTCCGAACATCGCGCCGCCGTCCAGCAACTGGCCGCCGGCCTGAAGTTCGTGCACGTTCCACCGCCCGAAGCGGTACGATCGGTGAAGGGGTGTGGGGGCGGTCATGATCCCTCCGCGTCACGGGCAGATTGGGGAAAACCAGATGGACGCCGACGACGACGCGATGTGGTGGAAGTGGATAGAAGGGCGTCGATCTGTGCCCATGTCTCGTAACCGCGGTCCGCAGCGTCGCCCAGGAGGCGCAGAAGGATGTGGGCCGTCGCCACCGCGTCGCCGGCTGCGCGATGGCGCGCGGTGATCTCCACGCCGTAATGGTTGGCGACCATGTCGAGCGAACGCCTGGGAAGCTGGGGAAGAAGCTTTCGGGCAAGCCTGACCGTGCACAAGCGCCGGCCCTCGAGTTTGAGACCTGAGGCGCGAGCCACCTCGGCGCCCACGAAGCCCCAGTCAAAAGGTGCGTTGTGGGCCACGAAAACCCGACCGTCGAGCATCGCCGTGATCCGGGCACAGACGTCGGCGAACGGAGGTGCGTCGCGAACCATCTCCCAGTTTATGTTGGTGATGGACGTTATCCACGGCGGGATGGATCGCTGTGGATTGATGAGGGTGGAGTAGATTTCGCCGACGTCGCCGTTCTCCACCGCCACTGCCGCAATCTCGGTCACGCGGTCGCCGTGAAGCGCCCGGCCACCGGTGGTTTCCACGTCCACGACGACGAAGCGCTCCTCTGATAGAGGGCGATCGGCATGGCCGCCCTCACCCGACACCATGGCCGCTGCCGGTCGCAGGGCCCATCGTCCCACCTCGTCGATGACGAACTCCGGTCGACCGCCAAGCAACGTCCGGGCAAGGTGTTCAGCGACCGGCGCCGGAGTTCCGGGGAGCTGACAGACGCGGCTCATGAGCGCCGCCGAGTCGGCCGGACCAGCGGTCAGGAAATCGCGCGCCCGCTGCACGAGCAGGGTGTCCTGCTCGGCTGCCACCACACCGTGACCCTGGCGAACCGGGGCATCCCCGCGGGCTCCTGCACTCACGCCCAGGGGTCCTCTCGCAGGATTGGGCAGCTCATGCAACGTGGACCGCCGCCGCCGCGCACCAGCTCGGCACCCTCGAAGGTGATGACCGCCCGTTCGCTGTCCCCTATACGCTGCTGGCCGGTGAGGAAAGCAACGGCGGGGACGACGGCGAAGCCCATCTTTTCCATCTCGCGCAACGTGTGCTCGTTGCGGGCATAGGAGAGCACGAGACCCGGCCGGAGGGCGACGAAGTTGCAACCCGAAGCCCACTGCTCACGCTCCTGGAAGATGCGCCGAGGTCCGCCGCAAATGATCGGCTCGATTGGCATGTCACAGGCCTTCAGGGCAGTGAACACGTCAGGCATCTCACGCAGCCGGGACTCCCCCTTTCGCCAGAGCAGGGTAGACAGGCGCTCGGGACCGATGAAGTGAGGCGCGTGGACAATTGCCAGGTCGCGATCGACCTGGGAGAAGATCATGTCCAGGTGTATGGCCGTGTTCTCCTTGGGCATCACGACGACGATGACATTGGTGATGGCGGTATGATCGAAGAGCAACTCCACCAGGCCGTCGATCGCTGAGGGACTGGAGCGTTGGCTGAAGCCGATCATGACCGTGTCGCGACGCAGCACGTGGACGTCACCGCCCTCCAGAGTGTGGTTGATCCGTCGCTCCAGCGAGCCGTCGTAGAGGATGCCCTGGTTCGCCAGCGACGGGTGATAACGGAAGAGCGCCTTCATGAGCAGCTCTTCCGTCCATCTCACGTCATAGCGCATGGAACCGATAAGGACATGGTCACCCAGCACCATCGCCGTATCGCGGGTGAAGAACATGTTCGGTAGCGGCGGGAGGGCAAAACCGCATTCGTTCAGCGCTCTGGCAAGGGGTCCGGGCTCGGCTTCGCGTCCCTCGATCAGGCGCTTGATGAGCTGGTCCACCGGCAACTCCACCAGTTCGCGCTCGAGCGGGATCGACGGTACGGCGTCGAGTGCCTCCCGGACCACCAGTTCGCGCGCCTCTGGCTCGGTGAGCACCTCGGCCAGCAGGTCACGCACATGGTGAACCTGTGTGAATCGCTCGAGGATGGCGACGAATCGCCGGTGCTCGCGCTGGGCGGCCTCGACATCAATGATGTCGTCGTAGAGGTAGTCCTCACGCGTATCAGGAGTGACGGCGAGGAGTTCCGTGCCCGGAGTGTGCACAAGGACGGCTCGCAGCCGCCCGATCTCGGAACTGACTTGAACTGGCATGGATCGCAAGATAGCAGCGCGCGGCTTGGTTGGGGATCGCGGCCATTGGCGCATGACGACATGCCGGTTGCCGGGATCGAGGCCGGCCGGGCTCTACAGGCTCGTCTGGCGGCGACAGATTGTGCGGGCTATCTTGTGAAAGAATTCACAAGCTACCCGCCTACCGTGAAGCGAATAGCCGACTCCACTGTCCGCCGACTCTCGCTCTATCTGAGATTCCTTGAGGAGTTCGAGCAGGGAGGGCAACTCACCGTCTCCAGCGACGAGCTCGCTCGCCGAGGCGGCACGACGTCGGCTCAGGTGCGAAAGGATCTCTCCTCCTTCGGATCCTTTGGCAAACGGGGACTCGGCTATTCCGTGCACGAACTCTCCACCAGCCTGAGAAGCATCCTCGGCCTGGAGCGAGAGTGGAAGGTGGTCATCATCGGTGCCGGCAACATCGGCACCGCGCTCGCCCAGTATCGAGGCTTCCAGCAGCGCGGTTTCCGCGTCGTCGCCGTCTATGACAACGATCCCGCGCGGGTCCAGCAGCGCTGGCGCGGCGTTGTCGTGAGGGACGTTGCCAACCTTCATGATGACGCTGCCGTCGACATGCCCGACATCGCCGTCCTCACCGTCCCGGCCGATGACGCCCAGTCAGCCGTGGACGACGTGGTTGCTGCGGGAATTCAGGCAGTGCTCAACTTCGCTCCAGTCTCGCTCCAGGTGCCTCCCGATGTCACGGTCAGGACGGTGAGCATGGCGATGGAACTGGAAGGACTCTCGTTCGCTCTCACCAACCGGGAGTAGACGACCGCCGCCGGGGCACCGTCCAGCGAGAGGAATCAGCCGGCGCGGAGCGCGCCGAGCAGCCGCTTGAACGCCTCCGGAGTGAGAGTCTCCGGCCGGACGTCGGGATCGATTCCCGCTGTCTTCAGGAAGGCTTCGGCGCCTTCCGCATCCAGTCCACGCACCGTTCGCAGGACACGGCGCATCTGCTTGCGACGAAGTCCGAAACTGGCCTGGACCAGCTTGCGATAGGCGTCGGCATCGGAGGGCCCTATGAGTGGCGTGTCCAGCGGCGTCACGCGCACCACGGCCGAGTCCACCTTTGGAGGCGGACGGAATGCGGTAGGTGGCACGGCCAGGAGCAGCTCGGTGAATGAGACTGCCTGCAGATTCACGGAGAGCGCACCGTACCCTTCCTCACCCGGACTCGCCGCCATGCGCTCGGCCACCTCACGCTGGACAAGGAAGACCGACCTCGATGGAGGCGGCGGTCGGAGGGCATGGAAGAGAATGGGCGTGGTGATGTAATAGGGGACGTTACCGACCAGGACGTACGGCCCTCCGGCAACTGCCGCCAGTTCCACCTCCAGCACGTCGGCTTCCAGCACTTCGACCTGAGGGCGATCGGCGTACCTCTCCCGGAGCATTGCGGCCAGGGCCCGGTCGAGCTCGATCGCGACGACTCGGGCGGCCCTCTCGGCCAGCAGGTCGGTGAGGGCGCCGCGACCCGGGCCGATTTCCACAACGGTCTCGACGCCTGTCAGGTCGAGAGCGTCGGCGATGGCCTGGAGGACGGAACGATCGGTGAGGAAGTGTTGACCCAGCCTCTTGAGGGTGGGGGGAAAGCCGCCGGTGCGCCGGCCACCATGTGGGGATCGCATCTCGGCCTCAGCTACGCGTGATGACGAGCGTCAGGTCATCCCGTCGTGGAGTGTCTCCGGTGTGCAGGGAGAGCATGTCGAATACGCGTTCGACGATCTCCGCGGGAGTGGCGGCGCGGTTCTCGATGATCGTGTCCAGCACCGCCTTCTCGCCCAGCCGGCGACCTCGTCGGTCACGAGCGTCACTTATGCCGTCGGTGAAGAGGACCAGCAGGTCGCCTCCGGAATTCCATTCGCGGGAGGCAGCCGAAGGCGGGTCCTCGACCATGCCGAGGGGTGGATCCAGGGCATGCAGCCGGTCCACCGCGCCGTCGACACTGACGACGAAGGCGTGCGGATGGCCCGTGTTGGCGTATTGAAGTACTCGAGAATTGCAGTCCAGGACGGCGTAGAAGCCCGAGATGTACATCTCGGTCAACTCGAGTTCCTCGCGCAGTGACGCGAGCATGGCCCGCAACATCTGCCCCGGATCGTCGGTGGCCTGGGCATGGATAGCCGCCGCGCTCATCGCCAGCGCCATGATCAGGGCGGCCCGATACCCGTGACCCGATACGTCGCCGATCATCACGCCGGTCCGTCCGGCAGCGAGCGGGAAGAGATGATAGAAATCCCCACCCACGCTCTCTGCGGGTACCACGCGGGCCGCGACCACGGCGTCGGGCGCGACGACCGTGACGCGCGGCAGGAGCCTCATCTGGAGGTCGTGAGCGAGTTGCATCTCCTGCAGCAGCCGTTGCTGACTGAGCGACTCGCGCACCAGCCTGGCGTTCTGGATCGCCGTCCCGATCTGGGTGGCTATGGCGGCGACCAGCTTGTGGTCGCCCGCCGTGAAGGACTGTGTCGACCGCCGGCCGGAGAGGTTGACCACTCCCAGGGGCAGTCCGATGTCGGGCGCGGTCCAGAGAATGGGGACGGAGAGCATGGCCCCATCCCTGTAGTCACTCTCGGGGGCATAGGTCGGCTCATCGGCTTCCAATTGCACCAGTTGCTGCGTTCGGAATACGCGCGCCGAGACGCTGTGCGGATCGTCGGTGGCAATGGGTGGAATCTCTTCCGAGGCGGCTCCCAACGCGGCTACCGCCTGAAGCGTATCGGTGACACGGTCGTGGACAAGGATCGCGCCGCGCCGCGCACCGACCGTCTCGGAGATCTCCTTGAGGATGGTCCTGGCCGCCTCACCGAGCGAGACAGTGCGCCCGAGGATCTCGCTGGTGGTATACAGGAGATTGATCTCCTCGTAGCGTTCGGCGAGTTCGTTGGCAGCTGCCTCGACCTCCATGGCTGCCTGCAACTGCTGGGCGACCACGGGCACCATGAAGGCAAGCAGGCGCTCAGGGTCGTCGGCCGCGCACGCGGCCATGGGACCGAGGCCAACCCAGTTGTGCCATGGGCCCGGCACGCGTGCGACCAGCATCTCGCTATCACCACAGCGCACACGCAGCTGCTCTCCTTCTCCGTCGGGAAGGGATTGGCGGGGAGGCAACCCGTCCAGCGCCGGCGCGGCGGCAACAACGCGTAGCGCGCCACCTCCTGCTGGTTCGGTCCAGACCGAGACGCCGCAACGCATCGTCTGGTGGAAAGCACGGAGAATCGCGACGAGTTCCTTCACGGGCGACCGATGGTGAGTCTGACCACGTTGCCATCGTCGTCGAACTGTTCCACGCGGTCCATGAGGGCGCGCATCAGGAAGACGCCGCGGCCGTCTTCACGCTCCAGGTTGGCGGGATCGGCGGGGTCGTGCGTCGAGGCTTCCAGATCGAAGCCTGGGCCCTCGTCCCGAACTTCTATGACGATCGATTGCGTGGTGGCGCTCAGGCTCACATTCACGGCCTTCTCCGGGTCGTCATCGTTGCCCCGGAGGATGGCGTTGGAGAGCGCCTCGCTCAGTGCCACAGGCAGATTGAGTGCGCAGTACCTGGAAGGGAAATCCAGCAGACGGCACTCGTACTGGATCAATCCGATCACGGACTCGATGTAGCGCACGTCGTTCGGCACCTCGATCGACATGCGCAACTGAAGACCGACAGGGGGCGCAGGCGCGGACTGGTCGACGACCTCGCGCCGGCCATCCGGGCCGCGCGTCACTCTCAGAAGCTTTCCAGCGCGCGTTCGCGCGTATCGGCAATCTGGAAGAGCGTGTCGAGCTTGGTGAGCTCGAAGAGCGTCTTGAGGTCGTCGTTCAGGTTGGCCAGCCGGAGTTCCCCACCCTGTTCACGGATCTTCTTGGACAGCGATACCAGGACACCGAGGCCCGAACTGTCGATGTAGCCAGTCTGCGTGAAGTCGACCAGGAACTTGCGCCCGCCCTTCTCGAGCTCGTCGAGCACCTTCTGCTTCAATTCCTGCCGATTCCCGACGATCAACTGGCCTTCCACATCAACCACCACAATATCTCCCTGCTTGTCGATGGCGAAGCTCATGTCCCGATCTCCAATTAGTAAGTCCGTTCACTTGCCTGGCGGTTCGCCGGCCTGAAGGGCCGTGATCGCCGCCACATTTGTAATGTCGCCCACGGACGCCCCGCGCGACAGGTCGGAACAGGGTCGGGCCAGCCCCTGGATGATCGGCCCGACGGCCTCGGCGCCGCCCACCCGCTCCACCAGCTTGTAGGCGATATTTCCAGCGTCGAGCGACGGAAAGACCAGCACGTTGGCCCTCCCCGCGACCGGACTGCCAGGCGCCTTCCGGTCCGCGATACTGCTGATCAGCGCTGCATCGCTCTGCAATTCTCCATCCACGGCGAGCGTGGGCGCCCGTTCCCTCACGCGCGCCAGCGCCTCCCGCACGAGCTCCACCGACTCCCCGCCGGCACTTCCCCTGGTGCTGAAGGAGAGCAGCGCGACCCGAGGCTCGTCCCCCACCACCCGCGATCGATCGGCGGCCGCCGCGAGGGCAATGTCCGCCAGTTGCTCGGCGGTGGGATAACGCACCACTGCGCAGTCGCTGAACGTCAGCACTTCTTCCCGGTCGCTTCGAAAGGGGGGCACAACCATGTAGAAGGCGCTGGAGACCGTCCGGCACCCTGAAGCGACACCAACCGTCCAGAGGGCAGCACGCAGGACCTCAGCGGTGGTGTGGACCGCGCCGGCCACGCTGCCATCGGCATGCGCGGCAGCCACCAGGCCTGCCGCAAAGTAGAGTGGGGTGCGGGCCAGCTTCGTGGCCTCGGCGGACGACAGGCCGCGGTCGGCGCGGCGCTCGAGAAGCAGTCGGGCCACCATCTCATGACGTCCGTCGGCGGCCGGGTTCACGACCTCGACGCCGACGGCCCGTGCCGCCTCGTGCGACTGCGGTCGCTCCGGGTCCAGGACCAGTACCGGGTGAACCGTGCCCGCCGTGGCCAGTTCGGCGGCGGCCGCGAGCACGCGTCCGTCCCAGCTCTCGACCAGCACAATCCGCCGACCATGCGCCGCCGCGCGTCGGCGAAGCTCACTCGTGAAGGTGGAGTTGCCAGCCGCTGCCTGATCGTTCACTCGGACACGCCGTACTTGCGGGCCAGTTCCCTGGCCACGCGGGGATGAACGAGTCCACTGACGTCACCACGGAATCGCGCGACCTGCCGCACCAGGCTGGAACTGATGTACGTCGTCTCCACTGACGGCACCATGAATACCGTCTCGATATTCTCGGCGAGGTAACGGTTCATGAGCGCCATCTGGAATTCGTACTCGAAGTCGCTCACGGCCCGGATGCCCCGAATGATGAGGTTCGCCTCGTTCTGCCGCACGAAGTCCACCAGCAACCCTTCAAAGAAGCGGACCTCGACGCGGGGGTCGCCCTCAACGGAGAGTCGGATGAACTCGAGCCGCTCCTCCACCGAGAAGAGCGGTTCCTTGGCGACATTCACGGCGATTGCCACGATCAGGCGGTCCACGAAGCGAAGGCTGCGCAGGATCACGTCGCGGTGACCGAGCGTGATCGGGTCGAAGCTGCCGGCGTAAACGGCCTTCCTCGTCACCGGTCGCATGGCCTGCGCAGATCGGCACTTGCCATGCACCCATGCTCTTCAGGTGACGGTTGGGGGGGCGCGAGAAGCATGGGTTCAGTCCGGCTCGGGAAGGCGGTAGAAGGTGATGGAAGTGGCTCCGTAGCGACGCGTACTTCCGCCGTCGGGCATCTTCTCGGACGACTCATGCTCCACTCCCAGCAAGCGCGCGAAGGGTCTCGTCAGCCACTGTTCAGCCAGGCGTACGGCCTGACCCGCCAGATACGGCGGATCGGCAAATGCCACGTCGTACTGCTCCGCGTCAAGCGCACCAACGAAGCGCGCCACATCGTCGCGGTATACCGTTACCCGGTCCGCCGCATCCAGAGTCTCTATGTTCAGGGCGAGCGTGCGAAGCGGCAATGGATGCGAATCCACGAAGTCGACATGCCGAGCGCCGCGCGAGAGTGCCTCGAGCCCCAGCGCGCCGGAGCCGGAATAGAGATCCAGAACCCGGGCGTCTGGCAGATCCAGGTGCACGATGCTCAGCCACGCTTCGCGCACGCGGTCGGCGGTGGGGCGCACCAGCACACCGGCGGGTGTACGAATCTGGCGCCCGCGCCAGCGGCCGGCGATGATGCGCATCTGGCCGCGTTTCATGGGTGGACGATCACGGCTCGAGGATGTCCACGAGCCTGGCCTGCAGGTGCGAGTTGCCACGAAATTCCTCGCGCTCCAGGCGATAGGCGATGTCCACCACGCTGCCGTCGCCGAGCGTGGCAGCCCGGGACGCCATCCCCCAGCCCAGGGCTTCCAGCTCACCATCTCCCGAGCGCAACCGCAGCTTGAGCCCATCCTTGCCGACCGTGCGTGCACGACCGACGAGCTGGACGCCTCTCGAGACGAGGAGTGGTGCGGCATTCCCGATGCCGAACGGCTCGAAATGGCGCAGGAATGCCAGCATGTCCTCCGATGCGTTCTCGATCGGCAACTCGAGATCCACCTTCAGCTCACGCACCAGGTCATCCCCGGTCAGTCGCGCTCGTGCGACCTCGTTGAAACGGTCGGCGAATGCGGACACGTCATCGCTGTTCACGGTAACGCCAGCGGCGACTCTGTGGCCTCCGTAGCGGACCAGCAGGTCGCTGCACTCGCCCAGCCCTCCATGCAGGTCGAAGGCAGGAATGGAGCGCCCGGAGCCCTTGCCCACGCCATCCTGGATGGCGATCAGCACGGTCGGCCTGCCGGTTTCCTCCACGATCCGCGATGCGACTATGCCTATCACTCCAGGGTGCCAGTTCCCGGAGGAGAGGACGATACCGTAAGTCCCATCGAGATCCAGGAGAGCCAGCATCGACCTCGCCTCGTCGAGTGTGCGACGATCCATCTCCTGGCGACGGCGGTTGAATTCCTCCAGTTCCCGGGCAATGCCGTTCGCCTCGTGCTCGCTCTCGCACATGAGAAGCTCGACGCCCCTGAGGGCATGACCCAGCCTGCCGACTGCGTTCAGTCGGGGTGCCAGTATGAAGCCGATACGGCCAGCGGTCAGCGGCTTTCCCTCCAGCCCCGACGACCGGATGAGTGAGCGCAGTCCCACATTGGAGGTCTCGCCGAGCAGCTTGAGTCCGTACCGCACCAGTACCCGGTTCTCTCCCCTGAGCGGCGCGATGTCGGCCACCGTAGCCAGCGCTACCAGGTCGAGCAACCGATAGACCGCGTTCTCATTCCCGCCCATCCTTCGCGTGAGCGCCAGGGCGAGCTTGAAGGCCACGCCAACGGCTGCGAGGTCCTTGTCCGGGTATTCACACCCCGGTCGTCGGGGGTTGAGAACGGCCAGGCAGTCGGGCAGTGCGCCCGAGGGCAGGTGGTGATCCGAGATTATGACGTCGATTCCCATCGCACCCAGCTCGGCCACTGGTTCGCGCGCGCTGGTACCGCAATCGCACGTCAGGACGACGCTCGCGCCGGCTGCCACTGCTGCCTGCACGCCGGCGCTCGTGAGGTCATAGCCATCTTCCACCCTATGGGGGATGAACGGCACAACCAGCCCGCCAAGTCCACGCAGCACTCGCGTCATGAGCGCCGTGCTGCACATCCCGTCCACGTCATAGTCGCCGTGGACCATTATGGTCTCGCCGGCGTGTATGGCCCTCTCCAGTCGCTCCACGGCCTCCACCAGGCCGAGCATGGAATCGGGCGAGTGGAGTTGCTCCAGGCGGGGACGCAGAAAGCGACGCGCGGCGTCCCCCTCGTCGTAGCCCCGGCGTATCAGGAGCGTGCAGATGGCCGGCGGAAGGTTCAGATGTGCGGCAAGCTTCGCCACCACCGTCTGGTCCAGCGCTGACGGTGGAATCCAACGGCTGCGGGGTCGGGAGCGAATGGCTGGGGCTATCACGCCCGCAACTTACCGGCTCGCTACGTGAGCAACAAGCATCACTCCGGCAGCGCGTAGAGCAGTACTCCGCATTCCTCGCACACCTCTATCTTGCCTCCCTCGGCTATCTCGTGCCGGCGCTGGATCGGGATGGCCGTGTCACAGCTGCTGCACGCGGTGCCCCGCAGCGCGAATATGGCCTCGCCCTGACGACGATCGCGGATTCTCTGGTAGCGGCTCAGAAGCGACCTGGGTACGCCGACGGCTCGCGCGTCACGCTGGCTCCGTACCGTGGCGACCTCGGCATCGAGAGCGGCCCGTTCCGCATCGAGTTCGCTTCGCGCCTCGAGCTGCCGCTCATCCAGTGCAGCTATGGCATCCTCGTGTGCGGTCACGGAGGCACGCAGGTCGCGCAAGCGGCCATTGAGGTGATCCAGTTCGCGCTCCTCCTCGTCCAGCATCTGCCCCGCCATCTCCACCTGGGCCTGCGCCGCCGCCGCCTCGCGCATCCGACGGACCTGATCGAGTTGCGCCATGTTGCGCCGCTGCAGCTCGCGGTGCTCGGTCACCTTGGCCTGAAGTCCGCCATGTCTGGCGCTCTCCCGCTCCAACGCCTGCCGCGCCCGCTCGGTGGCGGCGACTTCCGCGGCGCGCTCCTCGTCCAGCACTCGCTGGCGATCGGCCAACTCGGCAGCGCGCTGTTCCAGCAAGCGAAGTTCGATGTCCTGCGACTGCACAGTGAGTAGCGCTTCAAGGTCCTTGTTAACCATCTCTCATCCTCCAGTTCGTGTAAGGGAGTCGGGTAGCCTGCCCAACCCGTCAGCTTCCCAGGGTGCGAGCCCAGTTACCCCGCACGCCCAACGCTTTTCGTTCCTCGGTGAGCTGCGCTCGTTCGGCCTCCAGCGCCACGCGCCTGTCTCCGCCGGCCCGTTCGAGAAGTTGCTGCACCTCGTCAATCTGCTCGGACAGCTCGAAGTAGCGCAGCTTGGCCAGGCTGTCGTGCACGATGACGTGCGGAGCCGTCAATTCTCCGCCAGCGCCGAGCAGCGACTGCAACTCGACGACCGCTTCCGGGGAGAGGGCTTCGGCCATCTCTGCCGGATCGCCAGCCTCCCCTCGCTCCACCAGGAGAGCGAAGATCTCGGCGTAGAGCGGATCACGAAAGCTCTCCGGCCGCGCCTGCTCGGCGATCGTGGCTATCAGCCCCTCCCGGTGAAGCATGGCGAGCACAAGCGACCGCTCAGCGCCACGCATTGGCATGTTACCGGGGCGCGGCGTAGAGGAATCCATGAACTCCTCCGGTGCATCCTGCCACCAACGTCGTCCACCTCGACCACGGCCGAATCTGCCGCGGTTTGTACCGCGTCCGCCCCACTTCCCCGGCCTGCCTGCCGAGGACGGCGGATCGGGTACTTCGCGAGCATGACCCGCTCGCTGATCCGAAGACCGCTGCGACGATCCACTGTCGGCATTGGTCGCGCGGTCGCGAATGTCCGGGGACGCATCCACCTCGCGTTGCAGCGCCGCCCTGTCGACCCCGGTCAACTCACCCAGTCGGGCCAGGTACAACTCCCGCGTGACTGGATCGGCGGTGGCCCGGATGGTGGGCAGGAGCTTGTCGACTGCGCGCCGCTTGCGATGCAGCTCGGCGAACCAGCCATGTCGCTCCAGGATCTGCACCTGCCGCTCGAAGACATCCATCGCCGAGGCGATGTGGCGCTCCAGCAGCTCGACGCCGTGTCGGGCAACGAAGGTGTCCGGGTCCTCGCCGTCGGGCAGCGAGACCACCCGCACGGCCACGCCATGACGCAGCAACTCCAGCCCCGATCGGAAGGTGGCCTTGAGGCCTGCCTCGTCGCTGTCGTAGAGCAGGAAGGCATTCTTGGTGTAACGCGCAAGCAGGGCCGCCTGGGCCTCGGCGAGCGCGGTTCCCATTGGCGCCACGACGGGGTCGATCCCACCGGCGACGAGCCGCAACACGTCGAAGTACCCTTCCACCACCAGTACCCGGTCTTCCTTGCGAAGGCTCTGCTTGGCCCGATCCAGGTTGTAGAGCAGGCGTCCCTTGAGGAATACCCTGGTCTCGGGGGAGTTGAGGTACTTGGGTTCTCCTGGCCCGATGATGCGGCCCCCGAAACCGACCGTGTGTCGACCGGTATCGGCGATCGGGATCATGAGGCGACCGCGGAAGCGCGGATAGATATCGCCGTCATCGCGCCTCACGAGTAGTCCTACCTCGATCTGGCGTTCATCAGTGAAACCGAGGCCTGACAGGTGCTGGCGGAGCGCCTCACCATCGCGAGGCGCGAATCCCAGATCAAAGGCGTCGGCGGTCTCGCGGCTTATCCCGCGCTCGTGCAGGTAGTTCCTCGCTGGTTCCGCCGAGACATGGTTCCAGAGCGTCTCACGGAAGAATTCGGTGGCGGCACCCAGCACCTCCCACAGCGGCTCACGTTCGTCACGCACTCGCGGGCCACGCGTGTCAACCTCCTGCACGGCGACTCCGTACCGCTCGCCCAACTGTTTCACCGACTCCACGAAATCGAGGCCGAGCTGTGCACGCATGAAGGTGAAGACGTCACCACCAACGCCGCACTTGTAACAGTGGTAGATCCCCTTCCGCGACGACACGGAGAAATTGGGGTTGGTACCATGGTGGAAAGGGCACGGGCCACGGAAGTCGGTTCCGACTCGCCTGAGGCGAACATGCTCCCCAATGACCTCCACGATGTCCGCGGCCTCGCGCACGCGCTCCACGACCTCATCGGGTATCATCGGCGGCTCCCGGTCACGTGAACTCCACCACCGTCACTCCGGTGCCACCCTCATTCCACGCTCCCAATCGATGCTCCCTGACGCGCGTGTCCTTTCGCAGCATCTCGTCCACACGCCCTCGCAATGCGCCGGTTCCCTTGCCGTGAATGATCCTCAGCGTCTTGAGGTCGGCTCGCACGGCAGAGTCGAGCGCATGCATCAGGAGTTCATCCAGTTCGTGATAACGCAGCCCGCGCAGGTCGACCTCGCTCGCCACCTCCATCTCCGGCTCATCACCGCGCAGCGTCACGGTCTCCTCCGGCGCGGTGGGTGCCGCGATGCGTCTCAGCCTGTCCACCGGCACCTGCATCTTCACCTGCCCGACGACCACCGTGGCTGAGCTGTCGCGCAGGGCAAGGATGCGCCCCGGCCTGCCGGAAAGCGTGTCGACCGCGACATGATCGCCGGGCTGCAGCGGGCCACCACCGGCGGCAGCTGCGGCTGTACCATGCCCGGCGCGGCGATTGGCATTGCGAGCCTCTCGCTCCAGCCGCTCCAACTGCGCGTTCTGCTTGCCGATCATCTGCTCGGCACCCTGCCGGGCCGCCCGCGCTGCTTCCTCCATCGACTCGGCACCCGCCGAGCGCAAGGACCTGATCGTGCGTTCGATCTCCTGGCGCGCCTGCAGCACGTACTGGCGTGCTTCCTGGCGTGCCTGGCGTTCCACCTCACGCTCGCGCTGGCGCACCGCCTTCTCCCGCTCGCCCAGCCGCGTGGTACGTTGCGTCGCGTCCGATTCGCGCTCGGTAATCTCAGCCTCCCTGGTGGCCAGGAGCTGGTCACGCCGCTCCAGGTCGGCCAGTAATGCGTCGACATCGCGCTCCACCCTGGGAACGCGCTCCTCCGCCCTCGCCAGCACCCGTTCGGGGAGTGCCAACCGGCGGGCGATGCTGATGCCGTAGGACCGACCCGGGATCCCCTTTATCAGGCGGTAGGTGGGGGCGAGGGCAACGGAATCGAACTGCAGCGATGCATTCACGACGCCCGGTACCTCGGTGGCCAACTCCTTCAGCGCCCCCAGGTGGGTCGTGGCAATGGTCGTCGTGCGTCGCCGGGTGAGGTCCTCCAGAATCGCACCGCCAAGGGCAGCCCCCTCCAGCGGATCCGTGCCCGAGCCCAACTCATCCACGAGCACGAGTGAGGCGCTGGTGGCCGCTTCGAGGATCTCGGCCAGGTTCCTGAGGTGTGCGCTGAACGTCGACAGGCTGGCCTGGATGGACTGTTCGTCGCCGACGTCGGCAAAGAAATCGTCGAAGACGGCGACACGGCTGCCCTCGTCAACCGTTACCGGTACGGCGCACTGCGTGAGCGCGGAGATGAGCCCGAGCGCCTTCAGCAGGACGGTCTTGCCGCCGGTATTCGGGCCGGAGACGAGAAGTGTGTGCTCATCGGGGTTCATCGTCAGGTCGAACGGAACGACTGGAACACCCTGGGCAAGGAGCAACGGGTGTCGACCGCGACGAATCTCGAAGCCCTCGTGGGGGCGACAGAGGTTCACCGCGCCACACTCGAACTCGCGTCCGAAGCGCGCCCGGCCATACAACGAATCCAGCTCTATGAGCGCCTCCAGCGTCTCGCCGAGCGCGTCACGATGCGGCCGCAGCCGGAGCGTGAGCTCGGCGAGTATGCGTTCCACCTCGCGCTGCTCCTCGGACTCCAGTTCGCGAATCCGGTTGCCGAATTCCACCGCTTCCGGTGGTTCCACGAAGAGCGTTGCTCCGGTGCCCGAACTGTCGTGTACGATGCCACCGATCTCGCCACGCGCCTCTCGCCGGAGAGGGATGACGTAGCGACCGTTCCGCACGGTCACCGACATGTCCGGAACGGCCTGGTGCGCATCCAGGCGACGCATGATCCGCTCGAGCAGCTTGACGAGTTCGCCGTGCGCGCCACGCAGCTCGCGGCGGACACGACGCAGTGTTGGCGAGGCATCGTCGCGCACGGTGGCGTCATCATCGATCACACCGCCAATCAATCGCTCCAGCTCGACCGATTCGAAGAGCCGCGAGATGAGCGGGCCGAGGACGGCCACCACGACGGCCGGCCGCCTGGGATCGCGCAGTGCCTGAACAGTGAGGCGTGCGCTGCGCAGGAGGCGTGCTGCGTCCAGCAGTTCGTGGCCGCTCCAACTCACACCCTCTATGCGCAATCGACGTAGTGCAGCGCGGATGTCCGGGATCGACTCGGGTGTCCAGCCCTCCTCGCCACCAAGGAGACCGCGTACCGCCGCCACGCGGGTCAGTTCGCTGGAGATCCAGTCGCGATCCGTGACCGGCTCCAACTGCCGGATGCGCTCCGCGCCAAGCGCCGAGGCAGCGCGCTGTGCGACCACGTCCAGGGCGCGGTCGAGTTCCAGAATGGCAAGTGCGTGTGCGTTCATCTCCACCGCAAACTAGCGCGAACCACGCGATCAGGTGCCGCTGCCAAGCTCCTCTCGAGCCAGGGCACTGACCTTGCCGCCTTCCGCCCGTCCCTTGAAGCGAGGCAGCACCTGTCCCATGACTGCCCCGAGTGTCGTCGCGCCGCCCTCGATCGCCTGGCGCACGGCGGCGCGAAGTTCATCGTCACCGACCTGCGGTGGCAGGAACTGCTCCAGTTCCACGACCTCGGCACGCTCACGAGCGGCAAGATCCTCGCGTCCCGCCCGGGTGTACATCTCGATCGACTCCCGCCGTCGCTTGATGCCGCGTCGCATCACCTCCAGCACCTCGTCGTCTGTCACGGGACGACGTAGTTCGATCTGCCTGTTGCGTACGTCGGAGAGGATGGTACCGAGCAGTAGCGTACGAGCCCTGGCCTGGGCCTTCCGGGCGCTGTTGAGCTCCTGCTCCAGCCGATCCAGGAGATCGCTCATACCTCAGCCGGGCAGCTACGGACAGCGCGGCGGGGAGTCACGTCATGGTGCATGATGATGGGTTCGGACGGGGGTCCGTTGTGCTGACACGGGTTGACGCTGACGGCGTCGACTGCAGAGAGGCCAACCAGTAAAATGTACGGCGCTTCTGCCAGCAGCGTCAAGCTTGCGATACCGGCGAGCAAGCCGGTTCGTCCTTGGTGTGCGCGGCGCCGATGACCGCCAGCGCAGCTATCGCCGCCGTCTCGAAGCGGAGTACTCGCGGGCCGAGCGAGCAAGACCTGAATCCCGCTCCGACAAGCGCCGCAACCTCCGCCTCGGTGAGTCCGCCCTCCGGCCCGAGGGCGAGCGCTATACGCGGCTGCTCGCCGTCCGGCGACGGCCTGTCCAGGAGCGGCGCGAGGACAGCCAGCAATGGCGGTCCGTTGGCGTCGAGCAGGAGAGCGATCCCGTCGTCATTCCCGCCCTGATCAGCGACGAACTTCTCGCCCGCCATGTCCTCGTACAGATGCGGCAACCAGGCGCCACCCGACTGGATGAGCGCAGCCACCATGCGCGCGCGCACCCTGGCCCGGAACGACTCCCCCTCGCCGCGCGGCGAGACGCTTCGCGAGCGGTGCCAGCTCAGGGGCGTCCATTCGCGCACGCCCATTTCGGCACTCTTCTCGGCCAGCCAGAGCGTGCGATCCCGATCGGCCACGGGCACCAGCAGCCTTACCGGCGGTGGCTCCGGTTCATGGCGAATCTCGATCACCTCGACCGTCGCTGATCGTTTGCCGAGGGTGGTGAGTGGGCCGGTGCCTATGACGCCCGATCCGTCCGTGACGCGTACCATGTCACCGACGACAAGGCGCCGGACGCGGAAGTGGTGCGCCGTCTCCTCGTCCAGCAGTCTCGGGCCCGTCGATTGAAGCGCCGTGGGCGTGTATGCGCCCGGTAACGCGATCAGGCTCGCGCGATCAGCACGCTCCACCAACTGTCCTCCTCATCTTCCGCCTCCACTCTCCACCCTCCCTCGGCGAGCGCGCCGAGCATCAGCTCGCGCTCGTCACACAGGATGCCGCCAAGGATGGCACGTCCGTCCCCGGTGAGGGCGGACGCCATGACCGGGAGCAGTTCGATGAGGACCGAGGAGATTATGTTCGCGAGGATGACTCGTACCGGCGCGACAAGCGGAAGGAGGATGGCGGCGTCACCCTCTATCACCCGCACACGATCCTCAACGCCATTCACGCGGACATTCTCCTCGGCGTCCTGAATGGCATCCGGATCGAGCTCTATCGCCGCGACCCAGCCGGCTCCGAGGCGGGCCGCCGCGATGGCGAGCACACCACTTCCCGCACCAAGGTCTGCCACCCGATCGCCAGCCTTGAGGGCATGCGGGAGGAGCCTCACGACACCGCGCGTGGTTGCATGCTCGCCCGTGCCGAAGGCCATTCCCGGATTGATCGTGATGCGGGACTCGGCCGGAAAATCATCAGCCAGCCACGGTGGCGTGACGACCAGCGACCCGAGCCGGTGGGCGGTCACCCCCTGTCGCCAGGCAACACTCCAATCCACATCGGCAAGCTCGTGAGTCTCCACTTCCGCGTCAGGATCCACGGCGAGCACTGCGACCACTGCGTCATCCACCTCCTTCTCGGTCTCGAACTGGGTCACCAGGCGATCGCCCACCTCTTCCAGCCCCATGGCGCCGGCGGCAAAGAGAGCAACTGACACCACCGAGGCGGCGTCGACGGTGGGCCGCACACTCACGGAGATCCAGCTCACGCTCCCAGCGCCTCCTTCATCTTGGACCAGAAGCCGCGGGACTGACGTTCCTGCGACGGCGCACCCTGTATCTCACCCAGTTCGGTGATCAACTCCCGCTCGCGCTCGCCCAGGTCGGACGGCGTCCAGAGCTGGAGTCGAACGTGCAGGTCACCGACACCACTCGAATTGACCCGCGGAAGGCCACGGCCTCGCAGATGGAAGAGCTGTCCACTCGAGGTACCTGGGGGGACCCGCAGCGACAGCGTTCCGGTCACCCCGGGCACCTCCAGATCAGCTCCGAGCACGAGCTGCGAATAGTTCACGAGCACCTCGCAGTAGAGATCCTCGCCGTCACGCTCGAAACGCTGATCATCCTCCACCTCGAAGACCACGAGGATGTCGCCGCGCGGTCCCCCCCGTGGGCCGATATTTCCCTTGCCGCGGAGGGTCATGTACTGGCCGGTGGCAACACCGGGCGGAATGTCCACGACGACGGAGTGCTCGCCCCTCGTCCTTCCTTCCCCACGACACTTGCGGCACGGCTGGGAGATCATGACTCCCTCGCCGGAGCAGGTGGGACATGGCGCGACACTCACGAACTGCCCGAAGAATGAGCGCTGGGCGCGACGGACTTCACCCGACCCCTCACAGGTGGTGCAACGTGTGGGCGACGTTCCGGCCTCGGCGCCGCTTCCCTGACAGGACTCACAGGGATCCAGCAACCGGACCTTGAATGTCTTCTGAGTCCCTGAGGCCACTTCGGCCAGCGTCAGCTCGGCCGTGACCTTCACGTCCGCGCCCGGCCGCGGTCCAGTCTGCCGACGACCGCCACCGCCGAACAGATCGCCGAGGCCACCCATGCCGCCAAAATCGCGCATGAAGATATTCAGCGCTTCTGACAGGTCCACGTGCTGGAAGCCACCGGCACCGCCAGCACCTCCACGCAAGCCCGCCTCACCGTAGCGATCGTAGGCGGAGCGCTTCTGTGGATCACGAAGCACATCATACGCCTCGGTAATGGCCTTGAACCGCTCCTCGGCGTCCTTCGAGCCGTTGTTGCGGTCGGGGTGATACTGCATGGCAAGCTTGCGGTATGCCTTCTTTATCTCGTCGTCGGACGCGGTCCGTTCGACTTCGAGCACGGAATAGAAATCAGCCATATGGTTTTTGGGGGTCTTCAGTCGAGCAGCTCGGTGAGCAGGCGGGCAGTGTGGCTGACCATGGCGATGACCTTCTCGTAAGGCATGCGCGTGGGTCCGATCACTCCAATCACGCCCGTGCATGGGCCGGCCCTGTACTCACCGGTGACCAGCGTGAAGCGGTCGAGCCGCGGATCGGCGTTCTCTATTCCGATCGTGATCGTTATTCCCGGCGTAACGTGACCTGCCGGGCTGGAACGCCGGCGCAGGAGGTCCGCCAGTTGGTCCCGTGTGTCGGTGAGGGAGAGCAGCTTTCGCAGATGCTCGCCGCTGGCAAACTCGGGCTGGTCGGCCAGTACCGAGGCCTGACCCAGCAGCACCGACTCGCTCTCCGAGCCGAGGGACACGTCGAACAGCTGATCGCCCTCCTCGATGAAGATATTGAGGAGGTCGCCGACATCAGCGGCCCGGTCCGAGCTGTCGCGCAGGCGGGCCCCCAGGGTCGCGCGGATCTCGCCCAGGGTGTGCCCGGCCAGACGCTCGTTGAGCAACCGGGCCACCTCCGTGACGGCGAAATCAGGCAGCTCGCCACGAGCTTCGAGGAAGATGGTCCGAACCGCACCGCCCTTCAGCGTCAGCACGACCAGAAGGCGCTCGGATGACAGTTGCACCAGGTCCACTCGCTGGAGCACGGTGCGGTCGAGCTGCGGCCCGAGCGCCACTCCGAGTTCCTGCGTGAGCATACCCAGGCTCTGCGTGGCCCGACGCAGGATGCCCTCCACGGCCGAACTGCCAAGCGAGATGCCCTCCGCGAGGCGGTCGTAATCGGCGGTGCTGTGCCGATCAAACTCGCTTCCCGAAACAGAGGGCTGCTGGAGTAGCGAGTCGACGTAGGCCCGGTAGGCGAGATCGGTGGGAACACGGCCAGCCGACGTATGCGGATGAAAGAGAAGGCCCTTCTCTTCCAGGTCGCTCATGGTGTTGCGAATGGTGGCCGCGGACACGCCAAGGCCCGACCGGCGCGAGAGAGCGCGGGACCCCGCGGGTTCAGCGGTCTCCACGTACATCTGAATGACGGCCTCGAGCACCGAACGCTCGCGCTCTGTCAGATCTAGCAACGTCATAAGTACATTAATACTAACGACTTCTCCACGCCGTCAAGGACGTGGCGAGAGCATCGAGTCGCAGCCATCCAAGGGGTGAGAGGCGCAAGCGGCCTCCGGCCACCTCTGCCCAGCCGGCCGCGACCCACGGAGCCACGAGATCGGCTTCCTCTCCGGGTTCGAGCGCGAGACCGTCCGCGGTCCGTAATCCTAGATACACCGTTTCCGCAGTCCGGTTCGCTTCCGTCAGCAGTTCCTGGCCGCCCAACGGGTCGATCCCTTCGCGCAGTCGGCTGTTCCACGACACGTAGGCGGCGACGTTCCAGCGTCGTACCTGGCCATCAAATTCGTGGGCCGACGGACCGAGACCGGCGTAGGGCACGCCCTTCCAGTACACGCTGTTGTGCCGAGATCGAGCGTTGGCCCGGGCGAAACTGGATACCTCATAATGTTCGAAGCCAGCCGCGCCGAGTAGTGCATTGGCCCGCAGGAACTCGGACTCGTAACGATCGTCCGGGGCCTCCTCGACCTCGCCCCGAGCGGCCCATCGACCCAGCGGTGTGGCCGGTTCCACCGTGAGCCCATAGAGCGAGAGGTGTTGAGGTTCAAGGGCAAGAGCCGTCTCCACGTCGCGGTCCCAGGATCGACGGATGACCGTGGGGAGTGCGAATATCAGGTCGAGCGAGATGTTCAGGATTCCTTCCGCGCGCGCCAGGGACACTGCCTCGGAAACCTTCCCGGCATCGTGGACGCGGTGCATCCAGGCCAGTGCCTGATCGTCGAACGACTGCGCTCCGATGGAGAGACGGTTTATCCCGGCGTCCACGAGCTTCCGGACCACACCTGGGAGGATGTCTTCCGGATTCACCTCGGCGGTCACCTCGGCGTCCGGGGCCAGCTGCGCGTACCGACGGATCACGTCGACCGCGGCGGCCAGTCCGCCGCCGCCCAGCCGGGACGGGGTTCCCCCGCCGAAGTACAGCGTATCCAGCGTCCATTCGTCGGCCATGCCGTCCCGACTGGCGCCGGAGTAGCGCAGTGACAGTTCCGTGTCCAGTGCACGGAGATACTCGGCCACGGGCACATCCCGGCGGACGGCGATGGAGAAATCGCAGTAGCTGCAGCGACGTGCGCAGAAGGGGACATGAACGTACGCGTGCCGCGGCCGGAATCGCTCCGCCTCGTCGGCGCGCATGCCCGTCACGTCGGCAGTCGGGCCAGGGGTGGTGGTCACGCCAACCGACGGAACTCGCCGGAGAAACCCGCCGAGACCAATCCGGCCAACTCCAGGGACCCTACCGCCACGGCGGCCTCGCGTGCCGGAAGGCCAGTACGGGCCAACAACGTGTCGAGGTCCGCCGGGCCATCCGCGAGGGCGCTCCACACGGCCGCCTCCGGGCCGTGAAGCTCGGGCACGAAGACCGGGCGCAACGATGCACCAGCCAGTTGGAGCAGGTCGGCAGCACCGGTCACCACCTGCGCCCCGTCGCGCAACAATTCGTTGCTGCCAGCGTGGGAGGCCATGTCGATCGGTCCCGGGACCGCGGCGACCGACCGTCCGAGTTCCAGGGCCCTGCCGGCAGTTATGAGGGAACCACTTCGGTAGCCTGCCTGGACCACGACGGTCACGCCGGACAGGGCTGCGATGATCCTGTTGCGACGAGGGAACGAACCGGCGTCCGCGCGATCGCCTGGCGGGATTTCCGAGAGCACCAGTCCCTGTCGGACGATCGCTCGGTGGAGGCTGGTGTTGCTGCGCGGGTAGGGCACATCGACGCCCGTACCCAGAACGGCAATTGTCCCGCCACCGGTGCTCAACGCACCAAGATGCGCCGCCGCGTCAACGCCGCGGGCCATGCCGCTGGTCACTACCAGCCCGCTGGCCGCCACTGCACGCGCCAGGTCACGCGCCACAGCGAGTCCGTACGAAGTAGCGGATCGGGTGCCAACGATGGCTACCTGGGTGCGTGTGAGCAGCTCCAGGGAACCCAGGGAAAACAGCACTGGCGGTGGGTCGGCGAGATCGAGCAACAGCGCGGGATAGCCGGGAAGCCCGCGCACGAGGAGTTGACCACCGATGGCCGTGAGGCGCACGAGATGCCGTTGAGCCAACGAACGGGCAGCATCGACAGCGGCTCGCGGCATCGCCGACAGCGCCGCTTCTGCCGAACCATGCGAAGCCAGAAGTTCGCCGTAGTGCACGCTTCCGACTCCCGCCATCAGCGACAGCGCCAGCCCCGCCTCGAACCTTCCTTCGCTCCCGGCGTCAAGCCAGCCATCCTCGATCGCCGCCGCCGCATCCCGATCGGAAGACATGTATCTGTCCACCTTATGGCAGGGGGATATGCTGCTCAGTCTCCGCGGTCTTGCGGAGCAGCAACAGTTGGCTCCACCAGGCGCTGAGCAGCTCTTCCAGGCCGATCCGAGCAGCGGCGCTGACGCCGAAGATCCCGAACGCCTGCGGCGCATGGATGGGCGGCAGCCAGTCGTCGCCGAGGAGGTCGAGCTTGGTGAAAACCACGCAGTGAGGCTTGGCGGCCAGGCCAGCGGAATGAGAACGAACCTCGTTGCGAAGCTGGTCGTACTCTTCCTGCCAGTCCATCGCGTCGATGGGGATGAGGAAGGCCAGGATCCGGGTCCGCTCAATATGGCGGAGGAACTGTAGCCCCAGCCCTCGTCCCTCATGCGCGCCTTCGATGATCCCCGGTATGTCAGCCACCACGAACGTGCGAGAGCCGCTCATCGGCACGACGCCCAGGTTGGGCGAGAGCGTGGTGAATGGATAGTCCCCGATCTTCGGTCGCGCGGCAGAGATCACCGAGAGGAGTGTGGACTTGCCGGCGTTTGGTTGTCCCACGAGACCGATGTCAGCGATGAGCTTCAGCTCGAGTTCGAGGGCCAGACTCTCGCCTTCCTCGCCCGGCTGCCACTCCCTCGGACTCTGGTGCGTTGGGCTGACGAAGAAGGCGTTGCCCTTCCCCCCACGGCCACCGCGCGCGACTATCAACTGGTCGCCGTCCTGCATCACCTCGCCTATGAGTCGGCCTGATTCGGTGTCACGAATCACCGTTCCCGGCGGGACCGGAAGCACTATGTCGCTTCCGGATGCGCCCGTCCTGTTGTTCCCCTGCCCGTGCATGCCACGCTCGGCCACCCAACGGTCGCGGTAGGTGTAGTCGAGCAGTGTGCTCAGGTTCGCGTCAGCTCGAATGATGACGTCTCCACCCGCGCCCCCGTCGCCGCCGTCGGGGCCACCGAGCGGGATGTACTTCTCTCTGCGAAAGGAGCTGACACCCGAACCACCGGTGCCGGCTTCAACCCGTACGATGACGCGATCGATGAACATGCGCTGAACGTTAAGTGGAAGGACGAGCCGGGGACGACGTTCCCGGCGAAGCCTCGATGGCGGCCGACTCAGCAGCGCCACCATGCTCCGCCAGCCGAGCCAGGTGCCGTGTCAGCACCTTGTTCCAGAGTTGGCGATACCGGGATGGAGCGTCGTCGTCGAGCATGCTGCCCATGGCCTTGATGGCTACTTCCACCGCTTCAGCGACCGCCGCTGGCGCTGCTCCCACATGGAGAGCTCCGTGAAGATGTGAATGGAGTTGACGGTCCTGTTGTGACGCAACACAGGCAGCCACCACGCAGAGCTCACGTCTCGCGAGGTCCAGCGTCGGACGTCCGAGCACGATCCCGTATCCTTCAGTCACCATCCAGCCATCCAGCGCCGGATGGAGCGCCGCGATGTTCAGGCGAAGTCTGTCATAGAAGTGGCCGTAGACCGCCGAGCAGGTGGCCAGGCCGCGCTCCTTCCAGTCGGCGCAGGAGTTCTCATCGGTGTCCTGATCAGTTTGCGGGGCGGGCAGCCCGCTGATCGCCCGCCACAGGCGCATTGCGTTGAGGGCACGCGGGAAGCCCGCGAACAGATACGTCTGCAGGATCACCTCCTCGACCCATTCGGCTCGCACAACCGGCAGTGCGCGACGCAGAATGCCTCGCTGCGCCGATTCACTTCCTCCGGAAATCACGGCTGCGACGGCGACGAGCATCGACGTCTCCACATCCAGCGCGGTCATGATGGGGTCGGTATCCTGTAGCGGCGGCATCATTTCGTCGATTGTCACATCGTTCCGGCTCCGCCCTGCCGGGCTGGAGGCGGGCTGACCGTTGGCACGGGCAACCCTGCCGTCCAGTGCCGCAACCCGCTCGTTGGGGGAGGACGTGGCTGACCCGGAACCGCCGATAGCGGTTTCGCGACAGTCGCTCACGCGGCTGGACCGACCGCGCCGACTATCTCTCCGCGCGAGTTGCGCACGGGACGGACCAGAATGTCTGCGAGCCGGGTGGGAAGAGATTCGGGCAGAACACCGAGCAACTGCAGCGCCCGCAGGACGGCCGGTAACTGCGCGCGCGTGCCACCGTCGACAACCTTGATGGCGACGCCCAGACCGGCGTCGATCACGGCCACGGAGTGCACACCCTCGGCACCGATCTTGGCCAGCACCCGGCCGTCGGTCTCCTCGAGCAGTATCGTGTCGAAGCGGTCGGTGCCGGCAAAGAGATGCGGCCGGGAGCGGATAGCCTCGATGATCCTGGTCGGGACTTCCTCCCGACGGCGGATTGCGTGCGCAAGACGCGCGTAGGCTCCAGCCATGTTGCGGAGGGGCATGCCGAATACCACGACGCCACAGCCATCGGTGGCCCGCAGCATCGAGTCCGGGCCGACCTCCGCCCATCTTGCCACACTTCCTGCAGCCGCCCGTTGAACAGGGTGGCCCATCCGTTCATAACCATCCATCGGCCAGCCCTGGGTGTGGGCGAGGGCGAGCATGGCGGCGTGCTTGCCGGAGCAATTGTTGTGGAGGCGACTGAGGCGGATGCCGCTCTCCCGAGCTATCCGGGCACCGCGTGGAGCCAGGGGCTCGTGCGGACCGCAGACCAGGTCACCTTCCTCCCGACCGAGGTCCTGAAGCATCGATTCGA
>CALCHX010000082.1 GCA_937906875.1 uncultured Gemmatimonadota bacterium
AGCGGCAAGCGCACCTATCTCGAAAAGGCCACGCGCATCGCCGATCTGATCATCCGCCGCAATGCTGTGGCGCTGGACTACCGCGTGGCCGAGCATTTCGACGGGCGCTGGGCGCTCGACAAGGACTATCTCGGTTCGGAAATGTTCCGCCCCTCCGGCACGACGCCGGGCCACTGGCTGGAATGGTCGCGGCTCCTGTTCCAGCTTTTCATCCTCGGCCACAAGGAACACTCCTGGATGCCCGAGGCGGCGCGCAATCTCTTCCGGCAATCTATCGCGCTGGGCTGGGACACGGTTCATGGCGGCTTTTTCTACACGCTGGACTGGCAGAACCAGCCCATCATGCGCGAAAAGCTGTGGTGGCCTGTGAGCGAAGCCATCGGCGCCGCCTCGTTCATCGCCTCGCACGATACCGATCCGTTCTTCGAATTGTGGTATCGCCGGCTCTGGGACTATGCGGAGAACCACGTGATCGATCATCGGCGCGGCGGCTGGCTCAGCGAGCTCAAGGAAGATCTGACGCCAACCTCACGCCTTTTCGTGGGCAAGCCGGATATCTACCACGCTTTGCAGGCCTGCCTCATTCCGCTCTATCCCGCGCATGGGAGCCTGACGAAAGGCATTATCGAGCAGGACCATATCCGTCCGCTCTAGGTTGCCAATGCTTGCAGCGGCAGCGTTCGCGGCGTAGGGAACGCGCGATGATGGAGACTGTTTCGTGGCCATGCCCCCCCTCGATCCGGCGCTGACCGAGCTGGCGCTGTCCGCCGCCCTCCGGGCAGCCGATATTATCTGCGACATCTACAGCCGCCCTATCGAGGCCATTGCCAAGCAGGATGGCTCGCCGGTGACCCTGGCGGACAGGGCTGCCGAACAGGCAATCCTGGCCATGCTGGCGCCAACGGGAATTCCCGTGCTGGCCGAGGAAAGCGCGGCGGCCCGCATCATTCCCGAGCTGGGGAACCGCTATTTCGTCGTCGACCCGCTCGATGGTACCAAGGAGTTTATCAAGCGCAACGGCGAATTCGCGGTCAATATCGGCCTGGTGGAAGCGGGATTTCCCGTCATGGGCGTCATCGTGGGGCCCGTCACCGGGGCGATCTATATGGCGGATGCCTCGGGCGCCTGGTTCTGCCGCCGGCAGGATGGCATCCTTACCCCGCGCCAGCCCATGGCCGTCACGCAGGCGAAACGCCCCTGCATCGTGGCCAGCCGGCCATCATCGCGCACCGCGGTGTGCCCGAGCAGTTCCCTGAAAACACCCTGGCCGGCTTTGCCCGTGCCATCCAGGAGGGCGCCGACGGAATCGAGCTCGACGTCCACCTGAGCGCCGATGGGCAGGTGGTGGTGCACCACGATGATGCGCTACGTCGACCCGGCGCGACCAGCAGCGCCATCAAGATTGCCGAGCACTCGCTGGCCGACCTGCGCCTGGCCAGCGAGAAGGAGTTGCCCACGTTGGCCCAGGTGCTGGAACTCGTCGGACACAAGGCGCGGGTATGGGTGGAACTGAAAGGGCAGCGAATCGAACGTGAAGTGGTGGCGGTCGTTCGCGCCGGCCATTCCGCCTGTGCCATCCACGCGTTCGACCACCGTGCCATCCGTCGTGCTCGTGAGCTGGCACCGGAGATTCCGTACGGTGTGCTGCTGGTTTCAAGACCGGTGGATCCCGTGGCCGTGCTCCGGGCGGCCGGCGCGACCACCCTCTGGCAGGAGTGGACGTTGATGGATGAGAGCCTGGTGCGCGACATCCACGCTACCGGAGGCGAGGTGATCGCATGGACGGTCAATGACCTCGAGGTTGCCGGTGCGCTGAACGTGATGGGTGTGGATGCGATATGTACCGACCGGCCGGCCCGCATGCACGCAGCCCTCCGCGGCATCGATTAGGTGCATACAGGCGCCCTGGATGAGCCCGCCTGCACACTGGCTGTCGGGGCCATTTCGCCGTAGCTTCGTGACTTCCTACCCCATAAGGGGCGTGGGGGAAGGAGTCTCGACGTCAGTTCCGTTTTCGAAATAGCCCTGACCGAGGATGATTCAAGCGATGCGAGCTGTGATCTTCGCGCTGTTCGTCATGGCCTGTGCGCCCCCGCACGCGCCTGGCACGCCCTCCCCGCGCGCGGCCACCCCGACGACCGGGCGTGAGGGCGGTCAGGGAGCCGGTGCCGGCGCCCTGTCCACGCCCGACGACAACCCGTTCCCCAGCACTTACCGTCCGCGGCCCTCGCGGCCGACAGTGCTGACGAATGTCAACATCTACACCGCTGCCGGCCCACTCATCCGCAACGGCGCCATCTATATTCGCGATGGCAAGGTCGTGGAAGTGGGACAGTCGGTGAGTGCGCCGCCGGACGCTGACGTGATCGATGGTCAGGGCAAATATGTCACCCCCGGAATCATAGACACCCACTCACACCTCGGCGTATATGCCGCTCCAGGCGTGGAGGCACTGAGCGACGGAAACGAGGCGACCAACCCCGTAACTGCCCAGGTGTGGGCCGAACACTCCGTATGGCCACAGGATCCGCAGTTCCCGCGAGATCTCGCCGGGGGGGTGACGACGCTGCAGGTGCTGCCAGGATCGGCCAACCTCATAGGGGGGCGCAGCGTGGTGCTCAAGGTGGTGCCGTCCAGGACGGTTCAGGGAATGAAGTTCCCTGGTGCGAAGTACGGGCTGAAGATGGCGTGCGGTGAGAATCCCAAGCGCGTCTACGCCAGTCGGGGCCCTTCCACCCGAATGGGTAACGTCGCTGGGTATCGCGCCGCGTGGATCGCTGCGGAGCAGTACCGCCGCAAGTGGGACAGGTGGAACGCTGACCATGCCGGCGAACCGCCGGCCCGCGACCTGGGCCTGGAGACGCTGGCCGAGGTGCTACGCGGCCACATCCTCGTCCACAATCACTGCTATCGCGCCGACGAGATGGCACAGATGATCGATATCGCGAAGGAGTTCGGTTACAGCATCCGCTCCTTCCATCACGCCGTGGAAGGCTACAAGGTCGCCGACCTGCTGGCTCGCGACAGCATCGCGGCGTCCGTATGGGCCGACTGGGGCGGTTTCAAGATGGAAGCCATGGATGGCGTGGTTGGAAACGCCGCCATGCTGCAACAGGCCGGAGTTCGCACCATCATCCACAGCGACGATCCCTCGGGCTCGCAGCGTCTCAATCAGGAGGCAGCGAAGGCATTGGCTGAGGGTCGGCGAATGGGAATCGCGCTCACCGACGAGGATGCCATAAGGTGGATCACGCTGGACGCCGCCTGGGCGCTCGACCTGGATGACCGAATTGGATCGCTCGAGCCCGGAAAGAACGCCGACCTGGTGCTCTGGTCGTCCGATCCGCTCAGCGTCTACGCCCGGGCCGAGCGGGTGTGGGTTGACGGAGCACTGATGTACGACAGGCACGATCCGACCAGGCAATGGCGAACCGACTTCGAGCTCGGTTTCGTTCCCGCCGGAGGGACGCGCTGATGGGCATCCTCACTTCCTTGCGCCCCCGTGCGAGCACGGCCACTTCCCTCGCATTCCTGCTCGCGGCAGCTCTCAGCCCCGTTCCCGCCACGTCGCGTGCGCAGACGATAGCCATCACCGGCGGCAAGGTGTATCCGGTCAGCGGACCGGCGATCGAGAATGGCACGGTACTAATCCGGGACGGACGGATCGTTGCGGTCGGGGCCAACGTCCCGGTGCCCGCCGATGCCCGACGCGTCGACGCGACGGGCAAGTGGGTGACACCTGGCCTCATCAACTCGAGCACGCACCTCGGTCTCGTGGACATCGGAGCCGTCCCTGAGACGCGCGACTATGCGGCGCGCGGACGGGATGGAGTCGCCGCGGCGTTCCGTGCCGTGGACGGGCTGAACCCGCGCTCCGTATACGTCGCTCCCGCGCGTGAGGATGGCGTGACGAGCGTCGTCGTAGCGCCGGCCGGCGGGATGGTGTCAGGGCAGGCGGCTTTCGTGGATCTGCTGCAGGCCAATTCCGCAACGGATATGACGGTGCGCGCGCCGCTGGCGATGGTAGCCCAGTTGGAGAACGCTGGCAGTGCCGGCGCTGGCGCGCGCGGTGAACTGCTGCTCCGCATGCGCGAGCTGCTCGAGGATGCCCGCGTATTCGGTCAGAACCGCCGTGCCTACGACGCGGGCTCCTCGCGTAGCCTCGTCGCCAGTCGTTCCGACCTCGAAGCCCTCCAGCCGGTGCTCGATGGCAAGCTTCCACTGCTGGTAAGCGTGAACCGGGCAAGTGACATCCAGGCGGCCATCCGGCTGGCGCGCGACTACGGGGTGAAACTGATGATCTCGGGTGGCGCCGAGGCGTGGGAGGTGGCCGGTGAGTTGGCTGAGGCCAGGGTCCCGGTGCTCACGGGCGCGCTGACCAACATCCCGACCAGCTTTGCCAGTCTTGGCAGTCGCCAGGACAACGCCGCACTGCTTCGGCGCGCCGGCGTCACGGTGCTCATTACGGGAGACGGAGGTGCCGATCCCACGGCCTTCAACGTCCGCAACCTGCGCTATGCCGCCGGCAACGCGGTCGCCTACGGGATGTCGTGGGACGAGGCGCTGCGGGCCATCACTCTGGCGCCGGCCGAGGCCTTCGGGCTGGGCGACCGATACGGCGCTCTACAGGCAGGTGGAGTGGCCAATGTCGTCGTCTGGACGGGCGACCCATTCGAGTTCACGACGTCGGCCGAACACGTGTTCGTAAGAGGGCGCGAGATAGCCGAGGAAACGCGACAGGAGGAACTGGAGGAACGTTACCGGAAGCTGCCACCCAGCTATTACCCGCCTCCTCATTGAGACGCTGGGAAGGCGCGGTCGAGCAACTGCTGCCTGTGGGCCACGAACCACGTCCCCCCTGGATCCGGCTGCGAGGTTCACCCCCCACCGTCGTCGAGGGACGTTGGGGGCGGCCGCTTCAGGGAGCGTCGGGCGTTGTGCGGTCGGGACTGTCGCCCATCGCTGGATCCACGCTCGAAATTGGCTCGGGCGGCGCAGCGGCGGGCATCGGCGCCGTTGCACCTGCCGACCCGGCCTGGGGGGCATGGGTGTCCTGCACGGGCGCCCCGGTCGTACTGGCTCCACTCTGGCTGGCCTTGTCGGCCTCGTCGGCATCGGCTCGTGCCAGTTGACCTTCCAGCCGTTCCACCTCGGCCAGGTGAGTGGCCAGCGTGGAGCTGAGGCGGGAGAAGCTGTCAGGGTCCATCTCGTGGCCCTGCTGCCGCGCATTGAAGATCGCGTAACCCAGTGCTTCGGCCGTCTTGTCGGCCAGTTGCCGCACGCGCATCAGGTCGATGCGTACCTTGCCGCCGTCTATGGCGGTCTGTGCCACGCGCCCAGCACGATCGAGTTCCGTCTTCAGCTTGTCCCAAAGCGCCATGAGCAACATCTCCGGTCGGGAAGGTTCGTCAACGACCATACGGCGCCGCCGCTGGTTTGTTTCGCGACTACCGTCCTGCCGAGTCGGTCGAGCCGTGGAGGGCGGTAGAACACGATATGATGCGAAAAGCGCGCCCGTCCCTCAGGGACAGGCGCGCTCTCCACGTCATGCCGTTCGGTGCAGTTACGCGGCAGTTCCAGTAGCTGCCGCCGGAGCATCGGCGGTGGCTGGATAGACGCTGACCTTGAGGCGGCGCTTGTCCTTGTGCTCGAACTTCACCACTCCATCGATGAGGGCAAAGATCG
>CALCHX010000083.1 GCA_937906875.1 uncultured Gemmatimonadota bacterium
TGACGCCACTTATCCTGACCCTCGTTCTCGGGGGAGGGATGCTCGTGCTCTCGATCGTCGCGCCGGCTCTGCTCAGGCATGCCACGCCGGCACTGGTCCGGGTGCCGCGGTTGGCGGTGGTCGTTGTTGGGGGCGGAATTATCGTCTGGCTCGCCTCTCTCCTCGCCCTGGGGCCTGTCATGGCATGGATGAGCGCTGGGCCAGCCCTGCTCCCTGCCGATGCAGCCGCGATCTGCCAGAAGTGCCTGGCCGCTGCAAATCCGTTTTCCGGCACTGCAACGCAGGCGGCCATTCCTGCTGCCCTGCTACTGAGTGTTCCCGCTGCGATCGCGTTCGCTCTTGCTGTCGGCATCGCTCGGCAGATGTACCGACGGTCGCGACGATCCAGCAACGCTGCGCGAAGCTTATTTCACACTCGGCAGCATCGCAGTTTGCACGGGTACGACTTCGACGTGATCGAATCCGACCGCCTGGTCGCACTCACTTTACCCATTCGCCACGGCGGTATTGTCCTTTCCACTGCAACGTTGCATACGTTGGAGACGGATGAACTTATCGCCGTGTTGGCCCACGAGAGCGCACATATTCGTCAGCACCACCACTTGATCGCCGCGCTTGTGGACAGCATCGCCGTCTATCTGCCATGGGTCCCAATGGTCCGGGCCGCCCGAGACGCTCTGCCTCACTATCTGGAGATCGCCGCCGACAATCATGCGCGTCAGATAGCAGGCACTACGGCATTGGTGGCGGCGTTGGTCAAGCTCGGCGAGCGTGGCGATCACGCTCCAAACTCGGTTGTACTCACAGATGCGCTGCATGCTGCCGGTCCCGACCGAATCCGTCACCTTGTGCAGCCCACGGTTGGCGCGCGTGGAGCATTCCCGGCGGTGGCCATTGCCACATACATCTTCGTATTGGCAATCATCAGCGTGGCAGTCCAGCTTCCGTACACCTCGGCAGTGCTCACAGGCTGCTGAGACCTCCGCAACAAAGGAGATTCGAGATGACAGAAGTACCTACCGGGAGTGTGATCCTGCACGCCTCCGATGACCCTGCAGATGTTCAGCGGGCGCTAGATGCTGCAGCGGGTCTGCAGGCCACCGAACTGAACGTGACCGTACGGATCATCGTTAACGGTGCGGCACTTGCCGGCCTGACAGGTGACAAACCCGTGGAGGCGCCCAAGCAGACGCAGATCGCGGCTTGCCGTGTCGGACTCGAACGACGTGGCATCGATCCCGATACCTTGCGGCCTGAAGTAACAAGCGTTCCTTCTGCGGTGACAGCAATCGTCCAAGCGCAACTGGCCGGGGCTGCTTACATTCGCATATAGCCCGCGTCGAAGTCAGTATGCAGACGAGGACGATCACGCACGGTGGCGCGAACAGCCAGTACGCGTGGTGCGGTCCGCCTTCGGAGTGTCATCAGGCGAGGGTAAGGAAGAGTTTTTCCAGTTCTTCGGGGTCGCTGGCGTCCGGCGCGTCGGGGTCGTTCAAGCATTCCTTCAGCGCGGTGGATATCACCAAGTAGCCGGCGCGATCGATTGCCTTTGACACTGCAGCCAGCTGCTGGACGACTTCGCGGCAGTGACCATCATTCTCGACTGCGGTGATGACAGCGGCGAGTTGCCCGTGGGCGCGACGCAGTCGATTGATGATTTTACGTTTGGCCTCGGCAGAGCGCTCGATGTCGCGCGCGTCACGGTTGCGGCTGCTGGGCGGCTCGAGAGTCATGGCATGGTCCCTTCAACGGATCGACTTGACACTCAGCATACCCCTGAGGGTATGCTGAGCGTCACGTTCAAAATACTCCCAGGAGTATTGATGGATGAACTTGATGTTCAGAGTGAGGAGACCAGTATGTGTCGAGCAGTGACCTGCCGAACCTGTGGAAAAACGACGTGGGCGGGGTGCGGGCAGCACATCGCCTCCGTGAAGCAGAGCGTGCCGGCTTCACAGTGGTGTAACGGGAAGCACTCCCAATCCGAGATCGACGCCGCTAACGCCGCGCGGGGCGGGTTCTTCAGCCGTCTGTTCGGACGTTGAACAACCTTTGCGACGGAGCACTGATGACGACGAAGAACCTGACCACCCTTGACTTCTCACAGACCACAAGCGGCGAGGGCATCGTGCTCGTGGACTTCTGGGCGGCGTGGTGCGGTCCGTGCCGCGCATTCGCCCCTGCGTTCGAGCACGCATCGCAGGCGCACCCCGACATTGCGTTCTGCAAAGTCGACACCGAAGCCGAGCAGCAGCTTGCAGCGGATCTGAGCATCACCTCGATCCCGACCCTCATGGTGTTCCGCGACGGCATCCTCGTCTACGCCCAGCCCGGAGTCCTGAGCACGTCCCAGCTCGACCAGCTGATCCGAGGCGCTCGCGACCTGGATATGGATGACGTGCGCCGGCAAATTGCCCAACGCGACATACAGCCTGCCAGGTGATCCGTCACTGACTGGAACTCCCGATAGCGGCTCTTGGACACACCCAGGAAGGAACCCCGATCATGCTTCTGGAACGCATCTACGACGAGGATCTCGCACACGCAAGCTACTTCATCGGCTGTCAAGCCCATGGCGAGGCCATCGTCGTCGACCCACGCCGCGACCTGGCGGTGTATCTCGACCTCGCGAAGAAGAACGGCATGCGCATCGTCGCCGTCGCTGAGACGCACATCCACGCCGACTTCCTGTCCGGCACCCGCGAACTGGCCGCCAGGACCAATGCGCAGATGTACGTGTCCGACGAAGGTGGGCCGGACTGGACCTACGGCAAAGATTTCGGCTCTGCCGTGCGGATGAAGCACGGTCACCGGATCATGATCGGCAACATCACAGTCGAAGCGATGCACACGCCGGGCCACACCCCCGAACATCTGTCGTATCTGGTCACCGACGGCGCGCAGTCGACCGAACCCGGCTTCGTCTTGACAGGCGACTTCGTATTCGTGGGCGACCTCGGCCGACCGGACCTGCTCGATGAAGCCGCCGGCTATGTTGACACCCGCTTCCGCGGCGCCAAGGATCTGTTCGCAAGCCTGCGCGATCGTTTCCTCACCCTCCCCGACTACGTGCAGGTGCTTCCCGCGCACGGCTCGGGTTCGGCATGCGGCAAGGCATTGGGAGCGGTCTCATCAACGACAGTCGGCTACGAGCGTCACTTCTCATGGTGGAGCCGGTATCTCGACAACGAGGACGAGCAGGGATTCATCGATGAACTGCTCGATGGCCAGCCAGACGCCCATGCCTACTTCGCTCGCATGAAGACACAGAACAAGGTCGGCCCTGCGGTGATCGGAGCATTGCCCGCTCTGGTCGAGTACACGACAGACGATGTGCGCTCGGGTATCGAGAACGACACCGTGATCGTCCTCGACACCCGCCATCACAGCCTGGTACATGCCGGGACGGTCCGCTCTTCGCTCAATATCCCCGGAATCGGCAAAGCCGCCAGTTATGGTGCCTGGGTTGTGGACCCCGAGACTGAACGACGCTCTCTCGTGCTGCTCGCCGCGTCGCGTGACGAGGCGGAGGAAATGCGTGATCACCTGATCCGTGTCGGCATCGACACAGTGGTCGGCTACATCACCTCGTTCGAGGGTCTCGACCTCGTCCAGCCGAAGCTCGTCCAGCCAGGTGAACTTCCCGGGTACGACAGGGCCATGCTGCTCGACGTGCGCAACAAGACCGAGTATGCGGCCGGTCACCTGCCCGGTGCCCGGCAACTCTCCGGCGGTCGGGCGATGTGGAATCTCGACGAGCTGCCCCCGCCAGACGCCGGGACGATCGTTACCTACTGCCGCAGCGGAGTGCGGAACGCCGTCACCGCAAGCGCTTTGCGGCGCGCTGGCTACGATATCGCCGAACTCGACGGAAGCTACATCGCATGGGAGGATATCCCAGGCAATATCCCGACTGTCGGCACCGCCGCCTGACTCACGGGTCACTGATCGGCACGCCACATGATCGTTTTCGCCCTTATTCTCGCCGCTCTAGTCG
>CALCHX010000084.1 GCA_937906875.1 uncultured Gemmatimonadota bacterium
GTACGACGAAGACAAGCCCGCGCCCATCACGGAATCGCAAATCCTGATGCCGCGTCGTCACGACGACAGTCGCCGCGACTTGTGGAGTGTGTTCAACCGCACACAGGAAAACCTCATCAAAGGCGGTCTGTCCGCCCGCGCCACGAACGGCCGTCGTCAGACCACACGCCCGGTGCAGGGCATCGACAACGGCATCCGCCTCAACCGCGCCTTGTGGCTGCTGGCCGATGGTCTGCGCCAGTTGAAAGCCTGAATCCACATGCGGCAGGGGCCGGCAGCAGCCCTTGCCGCTTCTCTCGCTGCTGCGTCCTAATCACCAAGGGTTGCATAGCCTCGGCGCAGTGCGCCGGGGCTTCCGCCCCAAACCGGGCGCGACAAGTTTGCCGCGCCCGGCTTCAACGTCCAAAGTAAAATCGCCACGCCGCCGCCTTCGACCAGGCGGCGACGTGGCGAGCGCGCAAGTGCGTTGCGCGCGGTACGACGATTTGCGCGCACCGGATCGAACGCATCACACGACCGATCGACGATGATCAGCCGGCCGGCCAGTATGATCAGCTACAGATCCACGTCGATCGGCAGAAACCGCCCCTAAGCGGACCTCCAACGAACGCCCGCCGCTAATACCTATCCAAGGTCCGATCGGTCCATCGTGTTGACGGTCTGGTGGAAAGCCTCGTGTTCAACAAGCCACAATAGCAGTGGCAGACTGCAGGTACGAAGTCACTGCGTTCCGATATCGAGCGACTGATGGTTTACAGGCCTCTGAATTCGGGAAATACCACGTCACCGCATGCCTGCCAGTGAAATAGATCGCCGAAGCCGGCCGGGTTGATGTCGAGGCAGTCGTCGCTCGAGCAGGCGAACTAATTCAGGCATCGGCAGGCATGGTGGAGGGGTTGAGTTGACAACCACCCGTAAAGTCGTAGATGGCTATACGAATCGAGGGGCTTCAATTGAGTATGTTCGTGTTTTCCCGGCGCGCCATCCAGGGCAAGCTCGATCTGCTTGAGGGGGTGCTGACGCCCGAGCAGCACGCCAAGCTCGTCAATCGCCTGAACCGGCCTGGTCGCGAGCGCCTTGCCGCGATGTGGGAAGTCGTGTTCCTGCAAGCGTTGAGCCAGGTTGTGGTTATTCGCCACGAGGTCGCGCTCCCGAATGGCCGCCAGCCGGATTTTGAGTTCGAGTTCGATCACGCCGGCGATCGCCGGACGATCGTGGGCGACATCGCAAGTGTGTCGGATGTCGGTCTGGACAAGCAGAACCTGTTTCGGAAGTTCTGCGACGAAGGTTCCCGGCTGGCGCGCAAGTCTGGCCTGGACCCCAACCATTTCCGCTACGACGTTGCCGGCGAGCAGGTCGGGGAATGGCCGAAGCTGAAGATGAAGCTGCTGCTTCCGACGGGAGAGGCGTTCACCCAGCTCATCAAGAGTGTCGTTGAGCCGTTCTTTCGTGATCTGATGCAATCGCCGCGGCCGATAGCGGAGTTAAAGAGCGAGGAACCCGGCGTCCGCTTCATCATCCGTTACGACCAGTCGCAATGGGCATCGGGCGGCGGCCACCCATGCTACGACCTGGCGATGTCGCTGACCGAGAATCCGATCTATCGGGCATTGCGCGCCAAAGCCGACCAACTCAGGGCCGCACCCGAGGATGCCATACGCATCATCATCCTCTGTGACGGTGACTGCGCCGCCATGCGGAAGTCGGTATTCTCCGGTAACTACTCGGTGCGGCAGATCGCCACGGAGTTCCTCCGCAAGACCAGTGCGGTCGATCTCGTGCTACTCGCCACCGTCGAGCAACGAAACCCGCACGATCTTCGCCTGCGCGACTACGTCATGAACTACGACCTGACTGCTGCGCCACCCTGGCAGCGATCAGCCAGAGTCAGCGACGACATCATTGAGGCGGTTCAACTGCTGCTGGAACGATCGATTCGGGAAATTCCCACGCCGATGGCCGACGCCTGCAACGCGGCGTTGCGATGCGAAGAGAGCGGATACGGGTTGGGCAAACACGGGGGGTATGAGATGGGCGGGAATGTGGTCAAGATCTCCGCGCGGTTGGTGCAGGAATTGCTCGCCGGCGACGTGAGCGCCGAGAGGTTCGCCGAGTTCCACAGGTGGGGTCAGGAACCGGGCGACATGCCGAATCCGTTCGCACGGTCGCTGCGGCGAGGAGAGCTGATCTCGGCCATCAACGTCATCGATTGCGGTGACGAGGATGACAACCAGCTGGAATTCCGCTTCGGTCCGCCGGATCCCGCCGTTTCGCCTTTTCGGCGGACGAATCACGATGGCGGCGAGGGAGCGCGGACCGGAGAAGTCGGTTAGCTGGCACGCCACTGTCCTGCAGAGACATCCTGGAGTCCGGATCCCGCACGATCCGCCGACGCGCGGTGGTGTATCAACCATTGATACGCCAGCTGGGCAAGCTGTCGACATGACCGCCCCCAGCCCGACCCTGACTGCCGCCCGTCACGGCCTACTGCTGGCGGATATCCGTTGCTATCACTGCCAGGCGCTCACTTCGGTTGCCGCGATTTGGGTGGCCGATTTCGAGGAGCACGAGGACGGGGAAGTCATCGACAACAGGGAGGCCACACTCCTTGCCTATCCCAAGTGGCTGGATGAAGGGAGGACCCGATTGATCCTGATACATTCCCCTTGGATGCGCCTGGCTGCAACCAAGACGTCCGAGATCACCTACTGGGCCAACCATTGCCAGGTCTGCGGGGCGGCCCATGGCGATCACTATGTCGGTGGTGTCGATGGGCTTTATTGGCCGCAGGACGACGAAGCGTTGGCTCGGCCGACGTTCGTGCGCGGTGCCGGGCCGTTGCGGGCTGTCGGATCCAGCAGCCAGAGTTCGTGGATGACGCGGGTGGAAGATGTCTGTGGATAGCGGGCCAAGGAAAGTCGCGCTGGCCCACGAGCCGCAATACGGGGTGCTGGACCTGGCCGAAGGGCGCAGCCTTG
>CALCHX010000085.1 GCA_937906875.1 uncultured Gemmatimonadota bacterium
GCGGCCGTCTTGGTGGCGGTCTTCTTCGCCGGCGCGGCCGTCTTGGTGGCGGTCTTCTTCGCCGGCGCGCTCTTCCTGCCCGCGGCCGCATCGGCCGTCTTCGCGGTAGCCGCCGCCGGAGACGCTGATGCGCCAACTGCCGGAGTGGAGGTCACGCTGCCGCTCACTGGCGGGTCATCCGCCGGGCGCGCGATGGGCTTGACGTTCCCGACGTTCTTCCTCGGCCGGCCGCTCTTTCGCGCCAGGCGGGCATCGGCGAGCATCTTGTCGAATTCGGCCTGGGCTTCGGCCATCAACTCGGCGTGAGAGAGCCTGCGCTCGCGCTCCGCCTTCTCCTTCTCCGCCAGGTATGTGGCGCGCGGGGACAGTGGGTTCATCCGTAATCCTCTCCGACAGTGGCGGGAAATGAGCGCAGTTCACCGGCACGGACACCAGGATGGTGCGCGCTGCCAGATCACCTACAATAATGCACTGTGACGTTCAGGCGCCAACACCCCGACAGCCGGGCGCCGGCCGGACACCGCGGCCGACGCCACCACGTCGGTTCAACCGCCGGCCTGCGGGTTGCTATTCAGTTCGCTGAGCGGGATGGGGAAGCACGTCACCGTTCCATAACCGGCACCGGTCGTGAACATGTCCACACCGTAGAACTCCAGATACCGTCGCAACTCACCCAATCGATGTCCGTCCAGATAGAATTCGCGTCGTTTCTGCTCCCGCAGGTCAGCCAGCAATTCGGCGGCTGTACCAGCGGTGGACGGCCCGAGGCCGTTGGCTGTGCGCTGGGCGTCCACGAAGGTTCGCGTCTGGGGCGATCCGCCCTGCGCTTCGGCGACTATGTACTGCGCCTCCAGTCCTGAAGCGAACCGGATGCTCGCGCCCGGTGTGATCGCCGCACCGCCAGGCTGCTCGGCGCTCGGACTGATGTGGCCACCGAACGAGCTGGGCTTGTTCGGAATGTACGCCAGGCTGCCCGAGCGCATGAGCTTCACCTTCGTGGGGGTGGTCGGGACCCGCGGGTCGCCCAGTTCCGCGAACGATGGCTCGACGGCGATCCAGGCTGAGCTGTTGGAGTAATTGTACCCGCCGCTCACGTTGGAGTTGTAACCAGTCCGGGCCAGCTCCGGGCTCCCGGTAGCGTTCCAGAACGGGTTCACCGGAACACCCGGCTGCGGCGGGATCCCTTCCGAGTAGTAGCTGACGAACCGGAAGTTCGCCGGTACTTCCTGGGCGTAGCCCAGAGCCCGCTGCATGTCGTTCAGATCGAGCGCGGCCCGGGCAGCACCCACCCTGGCCAGGTTGAGGATGGAGTCGGCAGTGGCTGCCGAACCCACCCCGGCGGCTCTCGCTGCGGTGGCCACCTGGATTGCCTCGTCGAAGCGCGGCAGGGCCATCGCGAACAGTTCCGCCGGAGTACGGGCCGCGCCGCCGTTCACCGGCGCCGAACAGAATGTCTCGCCAAGGGTTATGTAGGAGTAGCCTCCGAGGGCCAGCATTCGCGCCACACGAAGGTCGGTCGAGGAACTGGCGCCGGGGTAGCCCTTCAACCGGTCGGCAACGGTGTCGGCGTCGAAGCGCGACCGCTGGATGGGGCTGTAGATGAGCGCGACTATGTCGTTCAGGTTGTTGAAGTCACGCAGGTCGATCGGTCCGTAGGACGTGTTCGCGTGCAGGGCCTGGAGTTCGTCGGAGAGCACGCCGCCATAGAGCGCCGTATTGCCGATCATGCCCTGGAATTCACCCACCGCACCATTCACGAGCAGGTTCGCGTAGGTGGAGTCCACGAGGTCGCGCGAGGGTACGGAGCCGGGATTGTCGACGGCCAGGAAGTCGCTGCAGGCCGCCGACGCCACCGCCGCGACCATCAGGGCGGCAGAGGCCGCGCGCTTGCGAGAGTTGGTCATGGCGATCAGAAGGAGGCGGTGACCGACGCGGTGATGCGCCGGACCATGGGTAGAGTGTACGAGTCCGTGCGGATGAATTGCGCGAAGCTCGAGTAGGTCCTGAACGTGCTCTGACCGAAGAAGTTCACCTCGGGATCGATACCACCGTACTTCTTGCTGATGAACCCCAGGTTGTGACCGGTCACCGTGAGTGTGAGCGACTGTGACCGGAGCGCTCGGGCGAGATGAGGTGGCACCGAATAGCTCAGCGACAGGTCCCGCAGCTTCATGAAGTCAGCCGGCTGGATCCATGGCATCGTGGCGTTCCCCGACCAGTAGGCCGAGTCCAGCGCGCTGAGCGGATGCGTGGGATCGTTGAACCGCTGGCTGTTCCGGTTGGACGCCTGGTTGCGATTCCGTTCGCGCTGGTTGAAGAGGTAGTTGCCGCCCTTGAAGTCGATCAGCGCGTAGAGCCGGAAGTCCCCGAAGAAGGTCAGGGTATTGCTGAAGCCACCCTCGTATTTCGGTAACGCCGGTCCCACGTATCGCAGTTCGCCGAACTGCAGCGCACCGGTCGGTGACAGGTCGTAGGCACCATCGGCGGTGCGCTTCACATCCACTCCCCAGAAGCCGGCGATCGGATAGTGCTCGCGGATGATCTGGGTGGGGTAGATGGACGGGGCGTACGGATTGTAGGGGATGATCTGCTGGAGTCCTGGCAGGCTCAGCTTCTGCAGCTCGTTGTCATTGGTGGAATAGGTGAGCGTGGCATCCCAGGCAAAATTCCGGGTCTGAACGGGAGTGCCGCGCAGTGCCATCTCGAAGCCGCTGTTACGCAATTCGGCGAAGTTGATGAAGCGGGTGCCGGTGTAGCCGAGCGAGGGTGCGTTGCCGATCGAGATGAGGGCGTCGCTGGTGCGCTTGTCGTAGTAGGTGAACTCGGCTCCGAGCCGGTTGTCCAGGAAGGAGGCGTCGAAGCCGAGTTCCAGCTCGGTACCACGCTCTGGCTTCAGGTTCTCGTTTCCGGGAGCTGCCGGGATGATCCCCGAGGTTACGGTGCCGTTGCCGTTGACGACGCGGCTGGAGGTGTAGGTGCGGAGCGCGTCGTAGGGTCCCGGCGATCGCCCGGCCTGCCCGTAGGCGGCGCGCAGCTTGAAATCGCCGGCGCGAATGGCGTCGAAGAAGCCGGCGACTGCTGGCTCCTCGCTCACGACATAGGAGATGGAGCCCTTGGGGTAGTAGACGCGGTCGAACTTCTCGCCGAATGCGGAGTTGTCATCGGCGCGGACCGCGCCGGTGAGGAAGAGCCGATTCCCGAATCCGAGCTGCTCCTGGACGTAGTAGCCCAGGCTCGCCTGTTCGGCAAAGGCGCTCGTGGCACCGACGGTGGTCGCGTTCTGGATGAGCCGGAAGTTGCGACTCGGGATGCCGCTGGCCGACGCCGCAAGGGTGCGGGTGCGGACGCGGGTGCCCTGCGCACCGAAGCTGAGATCACTTGTCACGCCGGCCCACGGCAACGTGGCATGGAGGGAGCCGTTGTAGTCGAAGCTCATGAGCCTCGTCTGCGGCGTTCTCTGGGCCAGATAGCCAGACGGGAAGTCGCCCGAACTGAATCGGGTGTATGGCTCATAGAAGATCGTTGCCAGCGGCGAGTTGTAGTCCAACCCCACGGTCGCGCGATGGCTGAACCAGGAGGCCGGCCGATTGTTGACGGTGAAGCCCATCACGTAGCGGTCCGTCTCCAACCTGTTGTCGTACTCGTTGGATATTTCCGGCAGGTTTATCCGCCAGCCGCGACCGTCATTGGTAGCCGATCCGGGTTGACCACGCGTGGCGCTGATGATCACACCGCCACCGGCGTCGTCGCCGAGCGGGAGCCGCTGGCGGGCGCGGATGTAGCTGCTGTTGACGGAGAAATCGAGCTTGTTGCTGGCTGAATAGTTGAAGTTCACCCGGCCGCTCATGCGCTCGGCGAAGTTGTTGTGAAGTACGCCCTCGTCCAGACCGTAGTCGCCGGAAAGGAAGAAGTCGTAGCGGTCACCGCCGCCGCGCGCGGAGAGGCTCATGTTGCGGTAGCCACCGGTGCGCAGTGCCTCCGGGTCGTCGCGCAACGGGTTGCCGGAAATGACATCGCCCGCGCTGACACCCTGACAACCGGGCCATGCGGGGGTGCCGGCTGTCGGGCCACTGCCGGCGATCTTCGCATCGATGCGCGCCTGCGTGCAGGTGGTGTAGTTGTCGGGGATCGTGAGCGCCCATTCGCTCTGGCCTCCCTCGGCGCGTGCGGACCATTGCGTGCCCTGGGCACCTCGACTCCCCTTCCTCGTGATGATCTGGATCACGCCGCCGGCGGCGTCGGCGCCGTAGAGCGTGGCCGCGGCCGGCCCCTTGATCACCTCGATCGATTCGATGTCCTGCGGATTGATCGCGTCGAGGGCGGAGACACCCTGGGAGAAGGTGCCGTCGCCAGCACCGGATGGGCCGAAGTTGCCGCCCTGGCCGTCGTAGAAACGCACACCGTCGATGTAGAAGATGGGGCGGTTGCTCCCGGAGAGAGAGCTGGTGCCGCGGATGCGGATGTCGGCCGCCGTGCCGGCGGTGCCGGATCCGGGAGTGAGCGTCACTCCGGGTGTCTTGGACTGGAGAATGTCCGTGACGTTGCCCAGGGAGCTCACCGCCGTGAGGTTGGTGGCGTCGAGGGTCGTGATGGCATTTCCCACTGTACGCCTGGCGGCCGGAGCGGCGGTGCCGGTCACGACGATCTGATCGAGCTGGGTCACGGATTCGGTGAGGATGAAGTCGAGGCGAACCTCTCCGCTGACCGGGACATTGATGGTGCGGCTGGTCGGCGTGAAGCCGATTCGGCGGACCGTAACGGTCTGTGATCCCGACGGCGCGTTCGTGATCTCGAACTCGCCAGTGGATCGGGTCAGGGCGCCCATACCGGTCCCCGAAACAGCTACCTGGGCTCCCGCCACCGGGCGTCTGGTGGCGGCGTCGGTCACAGTGCCACGGATGGTACCAGTGCCCTGGGCGTGGGCCGGGCTGGCGGCTCCGATGCCTAGCGCGAGGACCGCGGCGCCCAGGCAGATGGTGGAGCTGAGGGCAGACAGTCGCATTGCCTCGTTCTCCTGTACCGGGAAGTCTGCAGTCCGACCGACCGTCTTCATTACCGGGCCGCCAGTTGGCGGCCGGCTGGAGTTGGCCTGAACGGAAGGTTCGGACCGGGACTGCCGGTCCGGCCGCGTCTCGCGGCCGGAAAAAAAGACAGTGAACCGGCTCGCTGCGCCAGGGGGGGGGAGGGGCCCGTGGCAACGCTTCGCGCAACATTCACATACTGGCGGGCGTATAATGGGTTGGCCCATCGGCCGGCGTCCGTCCTACCTGCTGGATGGGCGCCCATTGCCGTGCCGGGCGCACACCGCGCATTCAATCAGCCAGTCCGTCGAGGAGACCACATGTTCGCTCTGTCGTCAATCGCTCGCCGCGCGCCATTCGTTGCCGCGTCGACGTCCGATTCCGTACGCACTGCCGGCCTTCTCGCACGCCGGTCTGTCCTGCTCACGCTATTGTCCGTCGCGGTCGTCGTCGCGCCACGCTCGGCCAGCGCGCAGGAGCCCGTGGACACGGCGGCGCTGCAGAAGATCCGGGTCGAGGGCACGGAGAGGTCGAAGGTGATGGAGCTGGCGAGCTGGCTCACCGACGTCTACGGTCCCCGGCTCACCAACTCACCGCAGAGCCGCGCTGCCGGCGAATGGACGGTGAAGACGCTCAAGGAGTGGGGAATCGGGAACGCCCACCTCGAATGGTTTCCCTTCGGCCGTGGGTGGGTGAACGAGCGAGCCGTGGCCCAGGTGGTAGGACCGATGCCCTACACCGTGCCGATCTATCCGGGTGCCTGGACGGTGGGTACCAATGGCCCCAGGACGGGCGATGTCGTCATTGTTTCCCTGCCCAACAATGCCACCGAGGCTGATGCCGCCCCGTATCGTGGCAAGCTGCGTGGAAAGATCGTCCTCGCCTCACCCCTGCCCACTGTCAACCCACTCTTCGAGGCACCAGGCCGCCGTTGGACCGCCGCCGAACTGGATTCGCTGAGAGGGCTCCCGATGCCCGCCGCCGGCGGTGGCCGCTTTGGCAACCGGCCCACGCCTCCAGCCAACCTGCTGGATCGCAACCGCTTCTGGGTGGATGAGGGCGTGCTGGCCGTCATCGTGCCAGGTAGCTCGCGCGGGAACAGCGGCTCGGTATCCAACGCGCCAACGGGGAACCGCGCGCCGGATGCGCCGCCCAGCGTCCCTCAGCTCGCCGTGATGTCCGAACACTACGGCCGGATGTACCGGACGGTGGAGAAGGGGCAGCCGGTGAAGATGGAACTGGACGTGCGCAATCGGTTCACCAGCGATGACCTGAACTCCTTCAACGTCGTCGCCGAGTTGCCCGGCAGCGACAAGAAGGACGAGATCGTGATGCTGGGTGCTCACTTCGACTCCTGGCACAACGCCACGGGAGCCACCGACAATGCCGGATCGTCGGCGGTGATGCTGGAGGCGATGCGGATCCTCAAGGCGACCGGGCTGCCGCTGCGCCGTACGGTACGCATCGGTCTCTGGACCGGCGAGGAGCAGGGTCTCCTGGGCTCGCGCGCTTTCGTGGCCGAGCATTTCGGCACCGAGGAGCAGCCCAAGGCAGAGCACGGCAAGGTCAGCGTCTACTTCAATCAGGACAATGGCGGTGGCGCCATCCGTGGCATGTGGGCGCAGTCCAACCTGATGGCGGTGCCCATCTTTGACTCCTGGTTCCGGGCGCTCGACGTGAACCCTGCCTCATCGGCGCGGGCCATCACCCTGGCCAATACGGGGAGCACGGACCACATCGCCTTCGACGCCGTCGGCATCCCTGGCTTCCAGTTCCTGCAGGACCCGATGGAGTACTCCACTCGTACCCATCACAGCAGCCAGGACTTCTACGAGCGCCTGGTGCCCGAGGACATGATCCATAACGCGGTGATCGTGGCCTCGTTCGTCTACCTGGCGGCCAACCGCGACGAGCCGTTCCCGCGGAAGTAAGGCAACTCCCCTGGGGCGCCAGGGAAACTTTCGGGGTGGTCTGGAACTATCTCCGGCACTCACTCGTACGGATGGATGACACCAGCGATGGCGGCCCGGGTGGCCGTTGTCGCTGGTCTCTCGTCCCACAGCCGATCGAGTCCTGATGCCGCTGTTCGAAGCCGTACGACTAGCCCTGTCCCAGATCCGTGCCCAGAAGCTGAAGAGCTTCTTCACCCTGCTCGGGGTGACGATCGGCGTGATGTTCCTCATCGCCGTCGTCTCCATAGTGGAGGGAATGGGACGCTATGTGGAGGAGGATTTCGCCGCCAAGTTCCTCGGCGTCAACACCTTCAACGTCCGTCGGATGCCAGACATCCAGATGGGCGAGGTTACCGAGGCTACCCGGCGCGAGTGGCGCCAGCGCCCGGGCATCACGGAGCAGGACGCCTATGCCATCCGGGATGCGCTGCCGGCCGACGCCAACTGGGCCATTGACGCCGTGGCCTGGCTGACCCCCAAGGCGCGCTACGCGGTCCAGACGCCGCAGTTGCTGGTCCACGCGGCCACGTCCGACTTCTTCAAGATCAAGAATCTGGTGGTCGAGCGCGGCCGCGCGTTCACCGAGCAGGAGGCTGCGCTCGGCATGCCGGTGGTGGTGATCGGGACCGAGGTCGCCGACTCCTACTTCCCCGAACTCGACCCTATCGGGCGCGAGCTTCGCTTTGGTGGTGTGCCATTCACGGTCGTGGGTGTGCTGGAGAAGCAGGGGAGCGTGTTCGGGCTATCGCTGGATCGCCAGGCAGTGGCGCCGTACCAGTCGCCGATGCAGCGCCTGACGGCACCCCGGGGCGAGAACATCTACGGCGTCATGGTCCAGGCTGACAACGAGGCGTCGCTGTCGGAAGCTCGCGAGATCACCCGCGAGCTGATGCGGCGTCGGCGCGGGCTACGACCGTCGCAGGACGACAACTTCTCCTTCGAGACTTCGGAGTCCGCCCTCGCCCAGTGGGCTTCGATCAAGAAGTACCTCGTCCTGGCCGGGATCTTTCTACCGGCGATCGGCCTCGTGGTGGGCTCGATCGTCATCATGAACATCATGCTGGTGGCGGTGGCGGAACGCACGTACGAGATCGGGATCCGGAAGGCGCTGGGCGCGAAGCGGCGTGACATCCTGGCCCAGTTCCTCGTGGAAGCGGCCGCCCTGAGCGTCCTCGGCGCCATGATCGGCATCGCCCTCGGTTTCGCGCTGGCCAGGATCGTTGCCGCCGTGTCTCCGTTGCCAACGAGCGTCGCCCTCTGGTCGGTGATCATGTCGGTCGGACTGGGCGCCGGGGTGGGGATCCTGGCGGGCATCTACCCCGCTCGTCGGGCCAGCCTGCTGGATCCGGTCACCGCGATGCGCGCGGAATAGGGTACTGAAATGAACATGGGAATCCGTCTGCACAACCTGTTCGAGGGCGTCGTGATCGCCTTCGACGCCATACGCGCCAACAAGATCCGCGCGGGCCTCACCATTCTCGGCATCGCCATCGGTGTCTTCGTGGTGACGGCGATGTCGGCGGCCGTACACGGTATCAACGCCGGCGTCTCGGCCAGCCTCGCGGCCTCCGGTCCAACCACCTTCTTCGTCACGAAGTGGCCCATCGCCATCACGTCGTGCAACGGTTCGGCCGATAGCTGCCCGTGGCGCAGCAATCCACCGCTGACGATCACGGAGACGGAGCGACTGGGCCGCCTGCCTGGTATCCAGGCGGTGGTGGCGCATCTGGGTACGTCAGCGTCCTTCAAGTACAAGGATCGTGAACTACCCGGGGCAGGTGTTGACGCCTACACGCCGGACTGGACGGAGGTGGACGGTGGGACGATAGATCCGGGCCGCAGCTTCACCCAGGCCGAGAATGCCAATGCCAGCAACGTCGTGATCATCAACAACAAGATGAAGGAACGGCTGTTCGGCGAGAGCGATGCACTGGACAAGCGGATCTACGTCAACGGCAAGCCGTTCACCGTCATCGGCATCTATACGCCAATGGCCAACGCGTTCGATGGCGGCAACAATTCCAAGGCTATCGTGCCGCTGGAAACAGCGCGCCGCCGGCTGAACGCCGGCGTGCGCTGGATGGATCTCACCGTCAAGCCGTACGACGGTGTACCCCAGGATGAGGCGATCGACGCCGTGATCGCGGAGTTGCGTACGGGCCGCGGCCTGAAGCCGGCGGCAGAGAACACCTTCTTCGTCAACACCCAGGAGAAGGTGATGGAACTCTATGACAAGATCGTCGGCGTCTTCTTCCTCGTCATGATCGTCCTCTCGGCAATCGGCCTGATGGTGGGCGGCGTGGGAGTGGTGGCGATCATGATGATCTCGGTCACCGAGCGCACGCGTGAGATAGGCGTGCGCAAGGCGCTCGGCGCGACCAAGGGGATCATCCTCTGGCAGTTCCTCGTGGAGGCGGCCACGCTCACCCTGATCGGGGCGTTGGTAGGGTTGGCGGTGGGCGGAGGACTCACCTGGCTCATCCGCACGTTGTCACCCATCCAGGCTGCCATTCCGCCGCTGGCGATCGTGGCCGCGATCACCGTCAGCGCACTCACGGGAATCATCTTCGGGATGCTGCCAGCGGTTCGTGCCGCATCGCTGGATCCCGTGGAAGCGTTGCGGCACGAGTGACCGGGCAGGAGAAAGGCTACGGGGCCTTCTCCAGCATGGTGGCGATGCCGGCATAGTCGGCGCTTTCCAGGCTCGCGCAGAGTGCTTCCAATGCATCGGGACCTGCATGTCGCAGCCAGAGCCTGGCATGCTCCGGGTAGCCGGACTCGGCGATCACGGAGAGGAAGCTCGTGCGCGATATGATGCCGGAGGCGTGCTTGCGTACGATTGCGCAGAAGCGGTCCTGGTCGAGCACCAGGGGGAGCAACTGGAGCGTCGTCGCGCTTCCCGCATGTTCCACCGCCAGCACCAGTCTCGTCGCCAGCCGCCGCATGGCCGGTTCCTCGCCGTCCGGTGCCGTGTCGAAGAGGTGGAGCAGGCGCCAGTACAGCCGCTCATCCTCCGGAGCCCGCTCCCAGGGCGCGGCATCACTCCTGGTGACATCCAGCGGGTCGGCCTCCAGCGCCGGGATGAAGGACTCGCGAAGTGCCGTCAGGGAGAGCTGGTCGGCGGCGAAGAGGCGTAATCGGGCGGTGAGGTCGGCAAGGTTCATGGTGTGTCCGGTGCTGCGGGCGGGCGCTCCCAGAGCACGACCGGCTCGTTGCGCACCGCCTGTTCGACCGCGTCGGCAACCGCCCGGCGGAGCGCGGTGTGGCCGGTTGTCATGCCGGCCGAGTTGACTCTGTTGGAAAGCACGATGATGAACATGCTGTGGACCGGATCCATCCACATCGACGTCCCGGTGAATCCGGTGTGTCCAAAGCTCCAGGGGCTGGCGAATCGCCCGGCGCTGGATGGTGGCGACGGCGTATCCCAGCCCAGGCCGCGGCTGGAGTTCGGGTACTCGGGCGTCGCCCATCGTACGACCGTTTGCGGCTGCACGAGTTGCACGCTCCCGTAACGTCCACCGTTGAGCAGGAACTGGGCGAAGACGGCCAGGTCACGCACGGATGAGAAGAGGCCGGCATGGCCGGCGACCCCGCCCAGTGCCCACGCGTTCTCGTCGTGCACGACGCCCCAGAGCAGGCCACCGCGCGCCGTATCCACCGCGGTCGCGGCGATGCGCGGACGGAGCGATGCAGGGGGCAGGAATTGCGTGTCCGCCATGCCCAGCGGGCGGAATACGCGCTCCGAGACGAAGGCGTCCAGCGACTGGCCGCTCACGCGCTCGACAATGAACTGCATGAGGATGAAGTCCCAGTCACTGTAGATCATGTCGGTGCCGGGTGCGTACTTCAGCGGTCGTGCGGCGATCTGCTGCAGGTACTGTTCCCGACCGCGGTAGCTCCGATAGAGCGCCGCGAACGCTTCCAGTCCGCCGCTGTGGGTGAGGAGCATGCGCACCGTGATGTGACGCTTGGCGGAGTCGACAGCGGCGAACTCCGGGATGTAATGGGCAACAGTGCTGTCGATATGGAGCAGGCCGGCTTCCTCCAGGATCATTGCCGCGGTGGTGGTGGCAACCACCTTGGTAAGGGAGGCGAGATCGTAGAGCGTCGCGGCGTCCGTCCTCGCACTGCCCGGCGCCCAGTCGGTGTGCCCCTCGCCGTGCATGTAAACGACGCGTCCATAGCGTCCAACCGCGATCACCACACCCGGCGCGACGCGGTCGGCGACGGCGGAACGAGCGAGCGAGTCGAGCGTTCTCGTCAATGATGCGTCGAGGCCCACGTCCACAGGACGAGCCGGTACCAGCACGGCTGTCGGAGTCATGGGTGCGGGCAGCGGTTCGACAGCACCGCGACAGGCAATGCTGGCGAGCGCGACCAGGGGGATGAGGACGCGGCGGAAGATCACTGGACGATAGGTAAGGAGAGGGAAGATGGACGGTCGGGCAGCGTCGGAAGATGGGGCGGAGCAGCCTCCGGAGCCAGCGGGCGCATGGCATGTCGTCGCACTCCCCTCAGGCCGTGAGGCAGGATATGGTTATCGTTCACCATTCGAGAGGCACACCTGCCCGATGCCGGCATGCCGACGACCCGGAAGGCGCGTTCCCGCGCTTGCCTCCGCGAAGCGGATGATCGGTCTGGCACGCAGGTCTCCACCATCATGCCGAGGACGATGCAGGCCATCACTCCCTCAGTTGCCGCGCGCACCGTCTACCTGAACGGTGAGTTTCTGCCCAGTGATCAGGCCGCTGTCTCAGTCGACGACCGCGGCTTCCTGTTCGCCGATGGTGTGTATGAGGTGACGCGTGTGTTGAGCGGGCAGTTCGTGGAACGAGGCCGCCACCGACGCCGGCTGGAGCGCGGGTTGCGTGCGCTCGAGATCCGGCTGACAACGGCCGAGTTGGACCGGCTCGACGAGGTGGCCGATCGCCTGATTGTCGAGAACGGGCTCGGCGTCGGAGAGGCGACGGTCTATCTGCAGGTCACTCGCGGTGCGGTCTCGCCGCGCACACACCAGTTCCCGGCGGTCGAGACGCGGCCCACCGTCTACCTGAGTGCTGCATCGCTGACGTCGAAGGACGAATTGCGTGAGCACGGCGTGTCGGCGATCACGGTGCCCGATATGCGGTGGGCGCGCTGTGACCTCAAGACCGTGAACCTGCTGCCGAATGCCCTCGCCCGGCAGAAAGCCGCGGTCGCGGGTGCTTACGAAGCACTGTTCGTCAGGGACGGTGTGCTGCTGGAAGGTTCGCAGACCAACCTCTTCGCGGTGATTGACGGTGAATTGCGCACCGCTCCTGCTACCAACTACATCCTGCCCGGAGTCACGCGCGAGGTCGTGCTGGAGGTCGCACGTTCTGCCGGGATGCATGTGCGCGAGTTCCCCGTGCTGGCCGATGAGGTGTACCGGGCGACCGAATTCTTCCTGACGAGCACGACGAACGACGTCATGCCGATCGTGCGAATAGACGACGATCCCGTGAGCGACGGTCGGCCCGGCCCGGTGAGCCGACAACTGCACAGCGCCTTCATGGAACGGTTGTCGTGGGGTGCGGGGGAATAGCTACGACGCTACCCGCTCCGAACATCCTCCCTCCAACTTCCTGGCTGGAAGGTGGTCACTCGGGCCGTGATCAGCCGTAGGGATATCCGTCACCAGTCACGCCACGGCGTGCCGGTGGTGCGCTGACACCCGGAAGGCGACGATGTCCGCGCAACCGGAATCCCAATGGAGGAAAGAATGACACGTCCACTCATGCCCGTGCTCGGGCTCGCCATGCTGCTGGCCATTCCTGCACATGCACAGACGACTGCACGCGCGTTCGTCGATGGACAGGTCGTCGCCAGGGAACTGGCCTCGTCCGCGGCCGCGATCACCGACCTCATGGACCGCGGCAACAAGCTCGCCGTTGACGGCAAGTTCCGGAAGGCCGCCCACGCCTTTCATGCTGCCGCGGCGGCGCAGTTGCGCGTCGGTGAACTACCGGACGTAGCACTCTGGCAGGAAGCCAACATGTATTTCGCGCTCGGCGACAATGCTCATGCTGCCGCCACCCTGGCAACCCTTGGCGAGCGCGCCTCGGAGTACGGCAACCCGGTCGCCGAGGTGAGGGCGAAGATGAACGCGGCTCTCCTCTACGCCCGGGTAGGAGACGTGGAGCGAGCGGCCACGCTCACCACCGAACTCCAGACGCTTCGGAAGTCGCCGTTCATCGGTGATGAACTCAGGGCCGAACTCGACCTGCGGCTCGGTCGGCAGTGAGGCACTCTTGCAGCCGTGACCGGCCTGGCCATCGGGAGTTCTTCCCGATCGCCGGGCCCGGCACGCGTCGCTGCAGCAAGGTGCTCCCGCTTCCCGGAATTGCCTGAAGCCGTCGATCATCAGCGCGGCGCCGGGTTCGACGCACCCATCACTGCCGTCGCGCTCACGGCGAAGTGAGATCGGTGCCAGAGGGGCGAGGCTACTATACTTCCGGCTGTCCACTACTGCCGCTAGCCCACGCTCCTCAGCTCCGGTTCCGCCGCCCGTGCCAGTTCGCCCCGCCAAGCTCCGCGATGCGCCCACCATCCAGGCGCTCATCGAATCGTACGTCCCGCTGGGCACCCTGCTACCGCGGTCGCTGGATTTCGTGCTGATGAATATCGAGCACTACCTGGTCGATGAACGCGATGGCGTCCTGGTGGGCTGCGTACACCTCGAGGATTATTCGCCGAGCCTGGCTGAGATCCGATCGTTGTCGGTGGATTCTCGCCATCAGGGTCAACGGGTGGGGACTGCGCTGGTGCACGCCGCGGAGTTGTTGGCCCGTCGCCGCCAGTACACGACGGTCTTCGCGGTGAGCGATCGCGATCAGTTCTTCAAGGCGCTGGGCTACGAAGAGCGCGACATCCCGGAGCTGGACCGTGAGCGCAGCGAGGTGAGTCGTTTCAAGGGCGTCTATGCGAAGGACGTCTGACTGCAGTCCGGGGCGTCGGTGGCGGCGTATGCGGCCCGGTCCTGCTCGCTGAGAAGGGCTACCCGGCTCATGAGGTCCCGGGCAACGCCCAGGTAGCCTCGCGGGCGCAGCGGCATGTCGTCGTACGCATCAGTTGGCACGAGCGGCCCGAAGTGAATACGTATCGGTCTCTCGCCGAGCCGGCCACCACGCCAGACAGCACGCAGGTCGTTGCCGAGTCCGGCGACGAAGACGGGAATGATCTGGGGCCGCGACGTCAGGACCAACTGTCCAACGCCCGGCTGGAACGGCAGGAGTGTGTAGGGGTCGGCATTCCTGTTCCGGGTACCCTCGGGATGGAAGCCGATCGCGTGCCAGGGGCCCGTAGCGGTGAGGGCGACGAGCCGATCGAGCATCTGCCGGTCGAGTTCCTGGGTGCCGGGTTCACGGAAGAAGGGCGGATACATGGCCCATCCTGCCACTGACGCATTCAACAACGCGCCACGCACCGAGTTGTAGCAGTAGCGGCCGCGGACGGGAAAGAAGAAGCGCCATGGGCCGGGCGCCCGCTCGGAGAGGACGGTGGCAACCACGAACAGGTCGAGTAGCGAACGGTGATTAGCCACGAGCAGCAACGGACGTTGCCGGTCCACCGCCTCCAGTTCGCGCAGCCCGTGAACGTGCAGGGAACGATGGAGGGCGAACCAGAAGACCCGCGCCATCACCTGCCGCTGGTAGCCACTCCAGAATTTCTTGGCTGATCCGCAGTTCATCAGCTCGGCAAGGCGAACCAACCCTGGTTGACGCTCCTCTGCCGCGCCGGGCTGAGCTGGCCCTGTGCGATCGGTCGCGACCCTCTCATCCACGACGCCGGTCACGGACCCTGCCGGAGAGAGCGGCGCTCGCGCCAGTTGCTGCTCATGGTTTGACGCCGCTGGAGCGCAGCGCGCGAGCGGTCAGGGAGGGGTCGTCGGAGCCACGCTCAAGATCCGCCTCGAACTGGGCGTCGGCCGCCGGCGTGGCTGTGCATTCCAGAGTGAGCACCCGTCGCCCGAGCGCGCGAATCGCACGCGGAATGGGGCCGCCACGGGGCTGCGTGGCGGCTTCCGTGCCGCCGCGTAGCTCGGGTGGCCAGCGTACCTCGAGCGTGCCATCGTCAGAGGCGTCCCAGATGAAGCCGAGCTGTTCGCCGTTCATGGGCCGGCGAACGATTTCCACCCGCTCCAGCGCGGCACTGCCAGCGGCGGCACGGACGTAGACCACGACCGCCGAGGAGTCGGGCAGGCGGAGGCGTACCCGCCGTCGCTCGGCCCGTAGCCGTTCCGGAAGATCGGCATCCAGGATCCGGCACTCGGCGCCCGGGGTGACGCTGATGTAGGCGTCATCGAGGTATGGCTCCAGCCGCAGTACCCGTTGCAGCGCGGGCGGCAGCGTCACGAGCGCGGCGCGGTCACCCGCCGCGCTGTCGGCCAGCTCCTTCAGGCGGACGTCGGCGACCGTCGATGGTTCGCGCGCATCCCCACGGCCACAGGCGGCCACCAGCACGGACGCAACGGTCGCGAGCAGGATGAGAACTTGTGGCGATGGGAGGAACGTTCGATGGGGAGTCACCTGCTGAGGATGGCCAGCGACACGACATCAGGCAAGGAGTGGCCGGAAGGGGTGACGACAATCCCGGTCACTCACCTGTCCCAGGAGCCGTACATTGGATTGGGGAGGATGAAGTAGCGGCGCCCGAACAGGGATATGACCTCCGGTCCGGCATCGCGTGCCGCCTGGGTGAGGGCGGGGAAGTCCTGGATGTTGTCGCCCACCCAGAGGAGCACGTTCATGGGCGGGAAACCGACCGCTGCATTGCCACTCTGCACGGCGGCGAAGCGCGCGTTCTTGTCGCTTCCCTGAGGTCCGTCGACGCGACAGAGTACGAGGTCAGTGGCCAGCTCGAGGGCCTCCAGATTGGCGCGCGTGTCAGGACATTCGGCCTGCGTGCGGTTGGTGACTATGACGACCCGTCCGCCCCGATCGCGCACATGACTCAGGAACTGCCTGGCGCCGGGCAGAGTCGTGGCAGCCCGCTCGGCTACCCAGGCACTCCAACTGGATGCGGTGAAGCCACTGTCCAGCAGTGCGCGTCGGCGCTGGTATTCGGAGTTGTCGATGATCGTCTCGTCGGCGTCCAGGATGACCGCCCACTCGCCGACGTCCTGCGCCCTCACCAGCGAATCGAGGGCGCGGGTGGCGCCGGCATATACCTGCTCGAAGAGCATCCGGTGCTCGGCGCTGCCGCGCGTCCAGCGCACCGAGGTCGGCAACGCCAATGATTCCGCCGTGGCGGAAGACGGCGCCGGGGCAGGGGAGACGGCGGGAGCGGTCGCCGGCGCGCAACCAGCGAGGAAGAGAATGGCAATGGGCAGCCGCATGAGGAACGGAGGTTGGAGGTGCGTTGGCGGTGAGCGACCGGAGCGAAGGGATGATAGCCAGGACATCCCGATCACGTGCGGCTGAAGGATGCCTCCGGACAGGCGGGCGAGGCGAGGTCAGGACGGGCCTGATCGTAGGGGAAAGCCCCACGGTGCTGTGCTGCAACCCCGTTCAGGAAATCCATACGCACCCCGACAGAGCGTTCACGCCCTGGGAGACATCTTTATCCCCGAGCAGTAGAACACCTCCAAACCAGACGCCGGAGGCGTCAAAATCATGACTACCTCGCCCGCCACCACCGTGAAGAGACTCGCCGTAGCCGCCACCGCCATTGCCCTGGTGACTGCAGTAGCGGTCGTCGCAACACGCGACACCGCCGCCGCCGGTGGCGTGAGCAGCGTCGCAGCCTCGATCCCCGTTCGGACCATGCCGGAAGTGCGTGGCTCGGAAGTCGCCGTCCTCACGGCGGCACCCAACGTACCGCCCCCCATCACCCGTGATTACGCCACCAAGGTGGTCGTGAATCTCGAGTCGGTGGAGAAGACGATGAAACTCGCCGACGGCGTGGACTACACCTTCTGGACCTTCGGTGGAACAGTTCCGGGCTCGTTCATCCGGATCCGCGAGGGCGATGAGGTAGAGTTCACCATGGCCAACCACCACACCAGCACCGTCCCTCACAACATCGACCTGCACGCGGTCACCGGCCCCGGCGGCGGCGCGAAGGCATCGCTCACCATGCCCGGTGGCGAGTCGGTCTTCACCTTCACCGCTCTCAACCCCGGCCTCTACGTCTACCACTGTGCTGTCTCGCCGGTACCGGCGCACATCGCCAACGGCATGTACGGTCTGATCCTGGTCGAGCCCAAGGAAGGACTGCCCAAGGTGGACCATGAGTTCTACGTGATGCAGAGCGAGTTCTACACTACCGGCAAGTACGGTGAGAAGGGACTGCAGACGCTGGACATGGAGAAGGGAATTGCCGAGCAGCCGACGTACGTGGTCTTCAACGGTGCGGTCGGCGCCCTCACCGGCGACGGTGCGCTCCAGGCGAAGGTGGGCGAGACGGTGCGGATGTTCGTCGGCAACGGCGGCCCCAACCTCACCAGCTCGTTCCACGTGATCGGCGAGATCTTCGACAACGTCTACACCGAGGGTGGCTCGGTCGCCCAGCACAACGTCCAGACGACATCGATTCCTGCCGGTGGCGCGACCGTGGTGGAGTTCCGCGTCGAGGCGCCCGGTGAGCTGGTGCTGGTGGACCACTCGATCTTCCGCGCCTTCAACAAGGGCGCGCTGGGAATCCTCAACGTGAGCGGCAAGGAGCAGGGCAAGGTGTTCGCCGCGATCAAGGGGATCGGAGTAGCAGACAAGGGCGGACACTGACCCGCCCACCGCGGGCCGCCACTACGGCGGCCCGCGGGACACATCTCCCGCTGGATGACACTGCAATACCGCCGGTGGCTGATGCCACCGGCTTCGCACCACCGGCCAGGCGCACCACCGGCCAGGCGCACCACCGGCCAGGCGCACCACCGGCCAGGCGCACCA
>CALCHX010000086.1 GCA_937906875.1 uncultured Gemmatimonadota bacterium
CGCCGTTGGTGACGAACCCGGCGGTGAGCGCGCCCGATCCGGTGCGCCGGGATCGCGTGGAGCCGTCGGGAAGGTGCCGGTCGACTTTGCGGGTGACGATCCGGTCGCCGATCCCGGCGCGGGTGCCGTCGGCGAGCGGCGCCCCGCCGGGCTGGACGGCGCCGGCTTCGATGAGGGCGGTCTGCGCGAGGTGGTTCAGGGCGGTGACGGTGGCGTTGTCGGCGGCGATCAGGATCGATCGCAGACCCGCGGAGCGGTCCGCCTTCCACGCGGCGTGTGCGTGCTGGAGGGCGCGTTCGCCGTCGGTCGCGGTGTGGATGCGGCCTGCCTGGCGGTAGTGGGCTAGGGCGTGGGGGTCGCCGTCTCGCAAACCGATGGAAGCCGCCGCCTCGGCGGCGTTGTCGCTACCGTCAAGGTTCTTGAACCGGCGCACATGGCCGAGGGTGGGCGGGTCGGGTCGGGCGTGGGTGAGCATGGCGAACGCGCCGCCGGCGCCGACCGCCGAGAGTTGCGCAGGGTCGCCGACGAGAACCACCTTCGCCCCCGAGCTGCGGGCTTGGGTGGCGATGGCGTCGAGGGTTTTGGTGTCGGCCAGGCTGGCCTCGTCGACGATGACGAGCTGGCCGGGTTTCATCCGCCACCGGTCGAACACGGCCCGGGCCTCGGCGATCTTCGCGTCGAGGTCGGTGGTGGCAACGCCTGCGGCGACACGCTTCTCGCGGTGGCGTTGCAGGTCGATCAGGGTGTTCAGGCGGCGGGTTTCGCCGGCCTGTTGGGCGATCCATTGCGCCGTGGTCTCCGCCGCCGTGCCCGTCTCGGTGCCGAGGACGCGGGCGGCTGCCGCGGACGGAGCCAGTCCCGTGACGGAGCCGGGGCCGAACGTCGCCTCCCACGTCTCACGGAGCTGCCGCATGGCGGTGGACTTGCCCGCCCCGGCCGGGCCGACCAGCACGTCGGCGACCCGACCGGACGCGGCAAGCGCGGCCACCGCCGCCTGCGCCGGATCGGCCGGTGTTGGCGCTGGTGCCGGCGTCGCTGCGGGAGCCGATGTTGTTGCCCGGCTGGCGATCTCGAACAGCGCGGATTGGGCCGCAGGAATGGTCGCGGGTTCGAGGCGCCGTGCCTGTGGGGCGTTCGAGGAGATCAGCGGTAATGCGATCGGTGCGGCGACGGGGCCGCTGCGGTCGTCGGCTGCCGCCAGCAGTCGGTCCTCGGCGGCGAGGATCGCAAGCGACGTGAACACCCGGTGCGCCGCCGGCTCCGCGCCCGCGATCCGCATACCCAACTCCCACGTCGCCACAGTCGGGTTCAGTAGGACGGAGCGGTCCAGAGCCGACCGGGCGACACGGTCGCGGACGGCGATCAGATCGGACGCGGTGGCGAAATGGACGCCGGTCGCCGCGACCTGCCGGGCCGCCTCCGCGTCGACGTTCCAACTGCTCCAGGTGGACCGCTTCGCCTCGACCGCGTTCAACGTCGCGGCGGCCAGGATCTCGACGTCCCGAGCACTTACCGCGCCGGCCGCGCGCACCCGCGCCGGCCGGGCGTTGCGGGTGACGGTCTGCCCGGACCACAGGTCCATGTTGCGGTGCATGATCGTCGCGGCCCGCGCCCGCCACAGCCGGGTGTAGTCGGAAAGCGGCAGCACCCGCTTCGCCCGGCGGGTCGCAAGCGTCGCCAGCTGGCGCAGTTTGATCACCTCGACATCGGTCGGCCGCCGGCCATGCTCGGCGACGAACCGGCCGATCGCCCGCTCCTTCGCGCGGTCGATGCGGGCGGCACGCTTCGAGAATTCGGCGACCAGCTCGGCCGGTATCGAGGCGAGCTCCCGGGCCGGATTGCGGCCGGGGCCGCGCTCCCGCCACTGCCAGTCCAGGCCCAGCTCACGCGTCATGGCGTCGGCCAGCACGCCGTCATATAGCTCGGACATCGCCACGGCGGAACGGAACAGGCGCTGCGAATACAGCGTGCGCCACACCCCATCGGGTCCCTGCACCTTGTTCGCGATCGTGACGTGGGTGTGCAGCTGCGGGTCGCCGTCCCGCGAATCGTAGTGATCGAAGGCCGCCGCGATCACGCCGCGCGTGGGCACCTGGATCGCCCCGGCCGCGCCGGTGCGGGTGCGCGCCGCATCCCGCTCCACCACCTGGAGCACGGCGGCGATCGCCTCGTGATGCGCCGCCTCGATCCGGGCGCGCAGGCCGGTCTCGGCCAGACCCCACAACACGGACACAGATTTCGGCACCGAGAACGTCAGGTCGAAACCCACCACGGGCTTGAATGCCGGCCGGGGCACGGCAGGCGGGCGGCCCAACGGGGTGCCGGACACGGGATCCTGCCCGCGGCCGAACAGGCGCGCCATCTCCGGCTCCGCGACCCGGGTGCCGGCGGGAAGGCCGCGCCCACCGTCGATGCCGGCCAGGCCGGAGCCGAGCCACACACCCGGCGGATAGCCGGACGCCGCATAGTAGGCGGCCAGGGACAGGCCCTCGCCGGCCCCGTCACCGCGGGCGATGTGCCGCGTCAGGTAATCCACGCCGGGACCGACGTGCATCGCCGCAATCGACATCACCACCGGCAGTCACCTCCCCCACAGCGGCACGAACCCGTAACCAGATATGGCGCCCGGCCGGCGCGCTAGTCGCGTCGCGCGCGGGCCTCCTACCTACTAGTGGTGCCATTCCTGCGCGGCAGCTCGAACCCGCCAGCGGTTGCGGCAATCCGCCCCGCAGATAGGGGCCGACCGACCACGGGCCGGACCGATCGGTCCGTTGGACTGCGAAGACCTCCACACCAAGAGGTGGTGGCTCCCCGGCGCCGTTAACGTTGCCGACGGCTACGCAGCGGCGCGCCAAGTGTCGTCCGCCGGCTGCGGCGCATCCGGCGCGCAACTCCACACCGGCGAAGCCCGGTGACAGACGTGTATCGCTTGTTCTTGTCCGCCGGGCGACGGCCAGCATGCGGCTCACAACACCCTGGCGGCCCGGAGCACCGGCTTACCGAGAAGCGCCCGCTAAGTGCCGGATCCGGAAACGCTAGGCCAGTCCGTGCGCGTCCCGTGTCGCGTTCCCAGCCACCACGTCGACCGCCGTGGGATCTTGGACGAAGCGAGTCCCCGCTCCACCTTTGACCGCCGTAGATCGTGTCTGCACGTCGGGCCCGTCCTGGTGAACATCACCGGACGGGCTCTACGGGACCGCGGCCGGTTCGCCGCGCGCCCAGAGCGACTGCTCTGCTATCCGATCCGGATGGGAGTAGGACAATCGGGTCGGTTTGCCGTCTCCGGTCTGGGCGGTAAGGCGATCGACGTGGGGGCTCGTGCGGTCAAAACTCCAGTTCCCTTGCGGCGCTGGGTTGGGGCGAACCACGTCAAGACTGCTGCGCAGCTCTGTAGCATGGGGTTGCTTTCAGGAGAACCAGCCCCCGCAGTAGGCGACGGAGTCAGCGAGCGCTCGATACATGGCTGTCTGCCAGCTGTTGGGTTGTGCCTTTCCGTACGAGTCCGCACGCAGACTGAGATGCGCCCTCACGCCCGCATTACCGGCGTTCTGAAACACATCTGCGACTTCGTGGGCGATGGCGACAAGTTCGGTTGCAGCCTGCATCGCGTAGAGATTGGCGAGGTCGAACAGCCTGAAGTGATGGACCACTCGCCGCGTCGTCTCCTCTGGCCAGCCCGGTGGCGGCTGTGGCGAGAACAAGACGACGGGGTGCCCACCGGAGTCGACGACCTCCGCTTGGAGCCAAGAGTCGTCGCCCAAGTCATCGAAGTAGGGATGCAGCAATTCCTCGGCGCGACAACTGGGCTGGAAGTTGTTCTTGATGACGTTGCAATCGTGACAGCAAGGCACGAGGTTCGCGGGGTTGACGGCGAGCGCGGAGTGGGGGCGCTTAGGCCAGAAGTGGTCGAGAGTTGCCACAGTCCTGTGGCCGCACATCGGACAGATCCTCGCCCGCAGCCGGATTTCGTCGTAGACGGGTCTGCCGGCGCTGCTCTTCTTCACGAATCGCCCAGCGTAGTGCTCTGCCATCTCTTCTTCGCTAACGTCGGTCAGGTTGAACGTTGGCTCCGCGGCAAGCCCGCCAGCAAGAGCCGCAGCGATGTAGCGCTTCGATGCGTCGTCGATTTGGTTCGTTGCTTCGACCATGCGGCGGTGGAGGTCCCCCGCCTTCATGCGGCTGAGCGTCAGGTTGTATGTGTCGACTGCCTTGGCGTCGGGAGGGGCCAGGTGCCTCACTTGTCCCCATCCCTGTCGCGCCTTACCGCGAAGTACGCCCGCAGCAGCGCCATTGCCTCGCCGCCGAGTTGGTCATCGAACTCTGCGGAAGCTTCGCTGTACCGCGTCGCCTGCTCGGCCTTCTCCCGCACCATCCGGTAGAAGCCCGTCTCCGTGACCTCAAGGCCGAATACCTCCCGAGTCAGCGTGCCGACGTTCTCACCGAACGTCTCAGTCTCCGGTCGCGATACCGCCACCGCGTCACCGGCGCGATCAAGTTTCCACACGCACGTCTTCGGAACCTCCTGGAGCACAACTGGAGAGTGTGTCGCAATGACAGCTACGCCATTGCGGTCGATCAAGAGGTCCGACAACGCTCGCAAGAAGGCCGATAGTAAGGGCGGGTGGAGGTGAGCCTCGGGTTCGTCCATAAGCACCAGTGTGCGTTCCTCGACTTTCTCGACCAGGCGAGTGATCGTCAGCAGCACAATGCTGTGCCCCGAGCTCAATCCTGCGAAGATCTTGCCTGCCTCCGAGACGATTTTGTCAGGGTCTCCGTCGAGCGTCTCGGGGTCACTGGCGCCAATTTCGCGTAAATTGACGTCACGAAAGTTCGGGTCCGACTCCAATGCTCGAATGGCCGAGACCCAACGTCTGCGTCGTGATCCGGTTAGGCAATTGCGCAGCGACGAAGTGAAGTCCTTGGCGAGACGACGCGAACCTTTGAGTCCCGTATCCAGGGTATTTCCCTGCTCCTTCAGTCCGACGTACGCATACTTGATTTCGTGCTTCCTCGTTGCTTCCTCGCCCAGTGGCAGGAACGGATCGAATGCACTGAAACTCACCGAGACTACACTCGCGAAGTCATCCCCGGTGGGGTCGCGTTCGTCGCCCCCGATCAGGAACCTGCCAACGTGATCGAGTTCGGCGTGCTGCTCGACTAAGGCGCGCGCCATGCCGTCGAGTGCCCTAGTCTTGCCAGCACCGTTACGCCCGATCACGACGTGCAGGTTCGTCGGAGGATACGAGCCGGGGAAAACCCCAAATTCAAGCCTCTGCGCTTCTCCGCCGGCGTTGGGCAACTCATAGCTGAACCGATACTCCGTGAGCCGCGGCAAGCCGCGGGCGAGGCGGTGTAGATGACCCACAACGGCGGCAGCTGACACCTGTCGCAACAGGGACGTTTGAGTCACGTCCTCCTGTCGCGCCCGGACGAAGATCGTGTTGTCGAAAGCAAAGTCGCGCAGAGCGCGGAGAATGCCCTCACCGACTCCGCGTGGCAACTTCCGCAACGCCGTGTAGTAGTCCTCGTCTTGCCCAACGGAGAAGTACTCGTCTGGTACCTGCATAAACGAGCCCGACAGGCCGGTGCTTCGTGGCTCATCTCCCCAGCCCAAGCCACCGATCTTCACGTTTCCGATCTCGTGGGATCTGCCCGACCCGTCGAGGTAGTGCAGTTGATACAGAGTCTTGTAGCCGAAGTCGTCCCAGCGGTCCTCGATCAAATACGCCGCGTCGCGTGAGCGCCCAAAACCAGGACGTTGGGACGCTGACAGGACGTGGAACCTCACGAAGTAGACGTTAGAGGAAGGGCTATGGCAGATGCCGTTCGGGCTTCGTTCTCGAACGGGGGGATTGCTGCACGGATGGGTGAAATCCGAGCGGCCTAATCGGAGCGTTGGGCCGGAGGATGTTCGCCGTGACCAAGCCCCTGTCCCAAGGAGTCCCGCGACGATGTCGTTCGTGTCGCCAGGACCCGTGAGGCCGGTGTCGAGCTCGCCCGCCGAGGACTTCGGGATCCACTTCACCACGTTGTACACGTTTATGAAGGAGGCCGGCATCGAAGACGGTGAACGCCCCCGGCGCCGCCCCGGCCCAGTCGGCCGAGTTGCGTGAAGCTAATAAGCGGGTCCGACTGTTGGGGCAGGAGAACGAAATCCTGCGCCGTGCCGCGGCCTATCTGCCCCAGGCCAATCTGCCGGGAAAATGATGTACCCGATCTTGACCCCAATCGAATTCGAAGCAATCATGACCACGCCAGCCACTCAGGCTGCGTGACTAATCACTGTCACCTATCCGTGCAGCAGTCCCCTATGCGGTTAGCGTCCCTCGCATCTACATCTCAATAGCCACAGCGCCGGATATTCGGGACGTCGTGAGCCCAGGCTTCGGCGCGACCGGTAGTTGGCAGCGGCCGACGCCCGGCCGCTATTTTTAAATCAGCGTCAGGCTAGCCGCTAAAGTGCTACAGGCTCAATGGCCAGCTGTAGCCGAGTCGGCGACTCAGGTTCCGTAGTCGGATGAATTCGGGGAGCCGCTCCCAGTTCCCCGGTAGTGGGCACGGCGCTAGTGCAAGAGCCCTTATCGTGTCCGGCTTCTCGGATCGGTCGAGACCAAGTTGGCGAACGATCAGGGCCTGATAGCACGTCATGAGAATCAGCCCGTCACGGCTCACCCTGTCAGCCTTTTCCGCTGCTCTTCGGTATTGACGCATGCCCCTGTCAATGTTTCCTTTGGCGAGGTAGGCCAGACCAAGAGTTGCCATGAGGACAAAGTGTTTCTCAGCAACAGGTTCGAGCAATGCGATCGCCTTGTCGGCGTGCCCCGCCATCGCGAGTACGTACGAAACGTCGTTTATGGTCACCAGGTCCGCAGGTTGGTGACGCCTCAGCGTCTCATCAGCAATCACCTTCGCCTCCGCCCAGCGCTCCAGGTCAATGCCAAGAGCAAGCATCGCCGCCCTCGCGGCGGCGGGATCTTCGCGGTCACAGTCAAACCAGTCCTGTGCAGCCGACGCGGCAGCCTCCTCGTCGCCCTCAAGCCGAGCAACTTGGTGCCGCAGATAGGCGCGGGAACCGGGCGAGAGTTGAGCGTCAATGCGCTTCGCGGCGCGCCGAAGGATAGGTGCCTCATCCGTGTATCTGGCCGTCCGGGCGAAGCTCATCACTACGGCTTCGTGGTCGGGGTATTCATCGAGCAGCTTCGTCAGCGTGTCGATTGTCTCGTCGTAGCTCTTTCGTTGCATCGCGAGCTTCAGCGTCGCAATGTTGGCGCTGACTTCGATCCGCAGGTCCTCATTGGCCTCGGTTCGAGCTCGGCCTTCCGCCATCTCGAGTAGCGGCAAGGCGCGCACATTGTCTGCGGTTGCGAGGCACGTGCGTGCCTTGAGAACTAGGAAGCGGGCGTCGGACACGACGTCACGTTGGCTAAGCGCCGCGATCTCCTCGGCCGCCCTTATGGCGCCGCCGGTCTCGAGTAAGAGGTGGAGGTACAGCAAGGATGCATCCTTGCGGCCCGGGGCTGTCCGGGTGGCGCGAAGTGCTGTCGCGACTGCTTTGTGTCGTGCGCCGAGCCCCCACAAGGACACCGCAAGGTTGATCGCCGCATCGACGTCGTCGGGAAACTCGCGAAGCGCCTTGCGCAAGTGTGGAATAGCTTTGTTGTACTGCTGCTGTGCGGCCAGCACGAACCCCTTGAACGATTCGATCAGCGTGCCGTCCGTGGCTCGGAGGAGGTCCATTGCCTCATCGAGGTCGTTAAGTTCGACCGCGAGGCTCGCGGCAGTAAGCAGAAGTGACCGGGGCAAGGGCACGGAACTGAGTGCGTCGAGCGCCTCTCTTGCGGCATCGAACCGAAGCATAATTTCGACAGCCATGCGAGCCGCGATTGGATCACTTAGCGCCGGGCCATCTGATGAGTCCGTACGCGGTACAAGGCTCAGCGCCAACGCTTGGCGAGCTGCCGATAAGGCCGCGGCTCGATCGTCGAGCGCGGCGTGCGTCTGAGCTAGCGCGGCGAAGGTCGTGCTCGAAGGCGAGGCCGCAGCGACCCGCTCCGCGGCGTCACGCTCGGCTCGCGCGGCATGGAGAAGTCGCTTGGCGTATTCCTCCTCGCGAGATCTCTTCCCGGCGGCGAAGGAGACGAGCAACGGCGCGTCTGTCCCCGGGCGGACGGGTTCGCTTGTATCCGGAGTGAACGTGTCGGAGGAGCGTGCCTCGTCTAATACTCCCAGCATTACGCACTCCTTTCTATCGCTAGTTTCTTGTAACGGGTGTGGCGTCGTGAAATCGAAATGCGGTGTTGAAGAATGTCCGCGCGATGAAGCAGCCACAGAAGTCCGTTGTCGGGCGCGGACCTGCGGCCATCGCCTCTCTTTGGTTGCCGCGAGCTCGGCACTGGATCACACAACTGGAGGAGAAGATCGACAGTATCGTGACGGAGAACCGGCGGTATGCGTTCGGCAATGCTCTCCATCGCTAAGCGGTATCGCGGTCGCAATGTGGCTAAGTCGCGGCGCACGCCCGTTTTATAGTCGGATAACCCGAGCTGCCGGACGCTCTGCCAAGGGCCAAGCGCCAGGGCCGACATGGGTTGGCCCGTGATTAGCTCGACGAGCAGCGATCCGAGGCCGTACAGATCGGCGTTCTTGAAGTCGATTTCGCCAAAACCGCCCTGAAAGAGCAAGTGCTCCGGGGGTGCAAACCGACGGTCGCCCCGACCGTCTAGGTAGGCCGATGGCGGCAGATTCGCGGATGTGCTGTAGTCCTTCGACCGGCCGAAGTCGGTCAACCGCAGTTCGGTGCGATCTCCTGCCACCATCAGAAGGCAGTTGCTGGCTTTTAGATCCCGGTGCGCTATGGATTTCAGGTGCATCTGGTGTACGCCCTTGATCGCGCCGCGCCACAGTCTCAGCCGTTCCGCCCAGGAGAGCTGATCGATCGTTTCGGGTGTTCGCAGCAAATCGTCCAGAGATCCAGATGCCAGCGCCAGAACGTGATATTTGAGATCGATCGGCAAGATCTCATCCCCGACTGTCACCATGAGTTGGTCCGAACCTGAATCAACGATGGTGATGACCGAGGAGCAGGAGTTCAGTTTCTTAAGCAGCGTGCCTTCGTTGTCGAACTCGAAATTCGCCGAAGCGTCGCTCATTTTCGCCGGCTGGAGAAATTTCATTGCGAAGGACGCGTCGTTGTCTAATTTGGTAACTTCGAAGACATAGCAGAACCCCCCGTTACCGGCTTGCCGTTCGAGCCGGTACCCGCCAAGGACTTGACCTTCAAGCGCAGCCGCCCAGGCGTCCGTCACAGCACCACACCGGTGGCGCCTCTTGCGTACTTATCGCGCAACCGGGTGATCAACTCCGGATGCCGCTGCAGGATCTCAATGACATCTGCGGGGATGTCTCCGTGAGCCAACGAGACAACCTCCGCGGGTACCCCGTAGTACGCCGCGATGCGCTCAGACACGTCTGATCCAAGATTGCGCTCGCCACGTTCGATCCGGGACAGCTGGGATGGTGCAACGCCTATGTCCGCCGCCGCCGTACGCAGTGACGTGCCTTGCTCACGGCGCAAAGTCCTCAATAGGCTCGCTGCGCTCTGCGTCCCAGCCATGAGCCCACTATAGTCGGCGTTGCCAAGATTGGCAACAGGGGTCCGTAATACTCGAAGTGGTCGGAGCCGTTGCGACGCACAAGACGTTTGCTCAGTTCGACGACCTGGCACAGCTGAACGCGTAGAAATCGCCAGTCGCCGGCAACCGGTCACGACTGCCGTTCCACGCGACCCCACCGAAATCCGCGGCGGCTCGGCGATACGCACGTCTGCATCGGCAGATCCGATCCGAACCGTCTGCGGCCATCCTCATGGATGAAGCGGACAGCCGGCTGATCGCCTGCTGAACCGCCGCGATCTCGGCTACGATTGTGGGGTCGGATTCCAAAAACGGATCCCCCGCAGGAACGCTGAGCGTGTTGACGCCGTCAACAGAATCGGGTCGTCACGTCGTTTTGGCCTAAATCACAGCGACGTGTTTCTGCAGGTCACAGCATTGTGTGACACATAAAAAGACCTCGGCAGATGGTTCAACTCCCCCCTTGCCCACCCTGTTCCGCCCCGCCGCGCGCGCTTTCCGGCGCGAGCGCACCATCTGGGCCAGTCATGCATCGACTCTCCACTGGAGCCCATGATGCCCGTGGGCCGGTCCATTACCATTGCCTGCATCGCGGAATCGATCGACGCCCTTATCGCCTTCCTCCGAGCGCGGATCGACGAGGACGAGATGACCGCCCAGTTCGTGGCGTCCGACTCGCCGACGGATGAAACATCATGGTGCATGTGGGCGACGCCATTCACGATCGATCCCGATCGCCTCACCGTCGCGGTCGATTATCAGCGCGTCCTCGCCGACGTCGCGGCGAAGCGCCGCATCATCGACGCATACCCGGGACCACGAGTCGCCGATGTATGCGAGCGCCGACGACTATATGGAGGCTGTCGTTCGCGAGCTCGCATCCGCGTATGCGGACCACGAAGAATATCGCGACGATTGGGCAGACTAACCGGCACCAGCGGCCCGCGACCCTCTCTTCACTCGATTCCAACGGTGTCTAGATATACGCAAGACGTATACTGGTGCAATCTAGAGTGCTGATGCGGGAGGTGTCGTGGGTGCGGATCTCGATGTGTTGCGGGCAGTGGAACGCGCACCGCTGCGCACCGTTCGGTTCGCGGACGTCGAGGCACTCGCACCCAACGTCTGGCGGATCCTGGACGGACTCGTCGAACGCGGCGCACTGATCCGGCTCGCGCACGGCATCTACACCGCGCCGCCCGGTGGGCGTGATGGCGCGAGCTGGGTGCCGGGACTGGAGGCGGCGGGGCTCGCGGTCGCCGCCGCGCGTCACGGCGCTCGAGCGGTCGCATTGATGGGCCTCGGGGCGGCGCGGCATTGGGGTGCGATCCCCCGCGCCATCTCCGCAACGACGGTGGCCGTGGACGACGATAGCCGGCGTCCCGTGGCGGTCGCCGGCGGTACCGCCTACTTCGTCGGCCGCGATATCAACCGTCTCGACGTCGTTGTCGACGAGACCGAACTCGGCCCGGCATGGGTAACGAATCCGGCGCAGACCCTCTTCGACCTGCTGATGCGGCCGAACCAGGGCGGGCAGCCCGAGGCGGCCGTCGAGGGTGCCGAGAACCTGATGGCGCGGGTGAGTGCCGATAACCTCGCTGGCATCATCGCGGCGAGCGGGCGCGCCAATGATGCCGTGCGGGAAGCACTTCGGCGGCTGCGGGAGGAACCGTGACACGTTCCGTTCCAGGAATCCTCGACCCCGGCGAACTCGAGGCGGTTCGCGCGGAGTTCGGCGTCGCCGACATCCAGGTGCGGCGCGACCATCTGATTTCGCACGCCCTGGCGGCGATCGCCTCCATCGACGCGGCGGAGATCGAGTTCTTCGGCGGTACCGCCCTGTGCCGGACTCATCTGCCCCATCATCGACTATCGGAGGACATCGATCTCGTCGCGCTCACAAGACCGTCGGGCGACGGCGGCGCGGATCGAGTCGGCAATGACGCGGGCATTGCGTCGATCCTTCGGGTCGCCGACCTTCATCCCTCCGCTGTCTCACACCCGGCACGCCGAGCCGTCGGTCCTTCGGGTCGCCGGACTGCGTGTGCAAATCCAGTTGCTCGACCACATCGGCTATCCGCCCTGGCCGAGTGAGATGGCCTCGATCGCACAACGCTACAGCGACGCGCCGCCGGCAGATCTACGGGTCCTGACGCCGCCCGCGTTCGCAGCGACGAAACTCGCCGCATGGCACGATCGGCACGCGGCCCGCGATCTTTACGACCTCTGGGCCATGGCCGAACAGGGCATGGTCGATGACGAGGCTCGGGCACTCTTCACTCGGCTCGGCCCGCTTACGAACGCCGCCGCGGTGCGCTTCGACGAGTATCCGGGCGAGGAGACCTGGCAGGCGGAGTCACGACCTCAGTGCGTGCCGCAGGTAACCGCTCGCCGGGCCGCCGAAGTCGCCGCGGCGTCATGGCGCTGCAGGTGACGGGATAACAAGGCGGGAGCACATCACCGTCTCGGTCACCGCGTCAACACTCGCCGACGGTTTTGCTGTGATTGTCAAGTAACGATGAGTCATAGCCGCTGTCGAGAGCGTTGGTAGACACCACCAGTACCGCCTCGGGGCCGATAGCAACGGTCAAACCCGCGCCCCCAGGTCCGGAACGACCAGCGGTGACGGCCGAGCCTGAGCCGCGGCATCCACGGTCTCGGGATCGCCGATTGACGACCCGCCAGCGGTCCCGCGATCGCCCTGTCACCACGTCAGCAAAAAACCTTGCGCCAGCATATTGACAAAGATTCTGCGTTCAGTCCACTGTATACCGCATACAGAACGAATGGAGGATCACTATGTCGATCACCAGCCGCACCCGGACAGCGGCATGGGCAAGCGCGTGCGCGATAACGGCCGTCGCCCTCGCCGGATGCGCTACGGGCGGCACCAGCAGCGGCAATCCGCCCGCGAATGCGACTTCGCCCGATGCGGCCACCAGCTCGGAGCCCAGCGCGTCGGGGGCAGCCGGCACCGAGTCCTCCGCGCCGGCCGAGCTCTCCGGTGAGATCACCGTGTGGAGTTGGGATGTCGCCGCTGAGGGGATGAAGCGACTGGCGCCCGAGTTCGAGAAGGCCCACCCGGGCACCACAATCGACGTCGTCGATATCGGCTACGACAACGCCTACGACAAGATCTCCGTCGGCCTGCAGGCGAATGCGGGCCTCCCGGACGTGATAACCGTCGAGACCGACCACATGCCCGGCTATATCGCTGCCTTCCCGAATGGGTTCACCGACCTGGCACCGGCCGTGGGCGACCAGAAGGCCGACTTCGACCCGTCCAAGTGGGACGCCTCCTCCGACGCGGCCGGGCACCTCTACTCGGTTCCCTGGGACTCCGGGACGGTTGCCCTGTACTACCGCAGCGACTACCTGAAGGAAGCCGGTGTCGACCCCACCACACTGACCACCTGGGACGACCTGGTCGCGGCCGGCGAGAAGGTGAAGGCGGCGACGGGGCACACCTTAATGTCCATTGACGTCTCCTCCGGCGGCACGTTCCTGATGCTGCTGCAGGAGCAGGGCGCTGGCATCTTCGACGCGAACGGCGACATCGCCGTCTCCGGTCCCGCAGCCGTCCGCGCCCTCACGCTCCTCAAGACGATCCACGACAAGGGTCTCCTGGACAACGTCAAGGGCTGGGACGGCCGGGTGACCGCCACGAAGGAGGGCAAGTCCGCCTTCCACCCCGAGGCCGTGTGGTGGATCGGTACCCTCACCGGCGAGATGCCGGAGCTCTCCGGCAAGTTCGGCGTCGTGAAACTCCCTGTTTTCGACAGCGGTGAGTCCGGCACCTCCAACAACGGCGGCTCCACTCTGGCGGTGCCGTCCCAGGCGAAGAATCCCGCGTTGGCAACGGCTTTCGTGACGTGGCTGCTTGCGAACACGGACAACCAGGTTTCGATGATGAAGAACGAGGGCCTGTTCCCCTCGTACCTGCCGGCCCTGAGAGACCCGTTCTTCCACCAGGCCGACCCCTACTTCGGCGGCGAAAAGGTCTACGAGCTGTTCGGCGATCTCACCTCGACAATCCCGTCGATCAACTACACGCAGGACTACGCCAAGGCCACCGATATCGTCGCCAACTCCGTGGTCGCCTCGGTGATCAATGGCAAGGACCCGAAGGCTGCCCTCGACGACGCGGCCCAGCAGATCGCGACCGCCACCGGGCGGAAGATCGCGGGCTGATATGCGCGGCGCGAGCACGGTGGCCGCCAGGCCGGGAGGGACGTCATACTCGATCGACGAGGTGCTGCCGCACCTTCGGCGCCGCCCCCGGCACCTCATGGGGTGGCTGTTCGTCGGTCCGGCGGCCGCCCTGTTCGCGCTGTTCTTCGCCTATCCGCTCGTCGCGTCGTTGTGGCAGTCGCTCACGCGCACGGTCAGCGGCCGCACGGAATACGCAGGCCTCGACCAGTATCGGCGGCTCGCCGAGGATCCGCTGGTGGCCACCAGTCTCTCCAACGTCTTCCTGTTCCTGGTGGTCCAGGTACCGCTGATGATCGGCCTGGCGCTGGGCCTGGCATACGTGCTGAACCAGTCGTGGCTGAGGTGGCGCACCGGCTTTCGCGCCATCTACTTCCTGCCGGCCGTGACCACGCTGGTCGCCTACTCGGTGGTGTTTCGCGTGATCCTCACGACCGACGGCGGACTGGCGAACCAATTCCTGAGCGTATTCGGCGTTACGCCGATCGACTGGCTCAACAACGACACGTGGGCGCGGATCTCGGTGATCGCATCGCTCACCTGGCGGTGGACGGGATACAACATGGTGATTCTGCTGGCCGGGCTGCAGGCGATTCCGCAGTCGCAATACGAGTCGGCGGCCATCGACGGCGCCGGCCGCTGGCGCACGTTCGCGAGCGTCGCGGTGCCGCAGCTGCGCCCCGTCATCCTGTTCACGTCAATCACGTCGACCATCGGCACGCTGCAGCTGTTCGACGAGAACTTCATTCTGACCGGCGGCGGCCCGGCCAATGCGACCCTTACCCCGGTGCTCTACCTGTACAAGGTGGGCTTCAGGCAGTTCGACTTCGGCTACGCCTCCGCCATCGCCTGGCTGGTCGTCGTCATCATCGCGGTGCTCGCCGTCGTGCAATTCCGGGTCATGCGAGAGAAGTCATGACCCACGCCGCCGTCGAAACACGCGACAAACCGGGTATGACGTCATTCCTGCGCTTTGCCCCCGTCTACCTGCTGTTGGCCATCGGTGCGGTCATCTCCTGCGTGCCGTTCCTGTGGATGGCGACGGCATCCACCCACGAGACCTCCGACCTGTTCCGCTCCCCGCCGCCGCTCGTTCCGGGCGGGCAGCTGTGGGAGAACCTGTCGCGCCTGGAGGAGTCGACGCACTTCAGTCGGGTCATGGCGAACTCGTTGGGCATCGCCGTCGTCTACACGCTCGCCAGTTCGCTCCTGTCGGCCATGTGCGGATACGGGCTGGCCAAGTACCGGTTCCGGGGCAGGGGCGTGCTGCTCGGCATCGTGCTGGCCACGATGATGATCCCGATGCAGGTGCTGATGGTGCCGCTGTTCCAGATGATGGCCTCCGTCGGCTGGATCGACAGCTATCAGGCGGTGATCCTGCCCTTCCTGGCCAACGCCTTCGGCATCTTCCTGATGCGCCAGGCCTTTTTGAGCTTCCCCGACGAGTTGATCGAGGCGGCCCGGATCGACGGTTGCCGGGACCTGCGCATCTTCTTCCGCATCGTGCTGCCGATCGCGCGCCCGCAGCTCGCTGCGCTCGTCATCTACACCTTCATCAGCCAGTGGAACGCATTCCTGTGGCCGTTGCTGATGTTGGGCTCCGAGGACATGTACACGATCCCGGTCGCGCTGAACACCATGATCGGACTCACCCGTGTCGACTACTCGGGGCTGATGCTCGGCTCGCTGCTCGCCACCATCCCGATCCTCATCGTCTTCGTCGCATTCCAGAAGCAGTTCGTCTCCGGCCTGTTGGGGGGATCCCTCAAAGGCTGAGCTGCGGCATGTCACCGCACCCGCCGCGCACCTGTCCATCGACGCGCACCACCACTGATTGACCGGGAGGTCACCCATGACGCAGTACATTTCACGGCGCGGATTCCTGGCCGGAGCGGGCGCGCTGGCGCTCGGCGCCGGCCTGGCCGCGTGTAGCGGCGGCAACGGGGGCGCAACCTCGTCTGCCTCCTCCGCATCGACCGACGCCGGCAAGGTCACCGGCCTCACCTGGTCGACCTGGGGGGCGACCGACGAACTCAAGCGCATGACGGAGTTCACGGACGACTTCAACAAGAACCATCCGCTTATCAAGGCCACGCTGCAGCCGGTGCCGTCCTACGGCGACTACAACACGAAGCTGCTCTCGCAGCTCACCTCCGGCACCGCCCCGGACGTGTTCTACATCGGGGACGATGTCATCGGGAAGTACGTGGACGCGGACGTGCTGCTGCCGCTCGGCGATCTGCTGCGCGGCTCGTCGAGCCAGAGCAAGCCCGATGATTTCGGCGACGGGTTGTGGAGCGTGGCCCGCGACGGCGACACCATTCTGGCCGTGCCCAACGACTGCAACCCGGACGTGTTCTGGTACGACAAGACCGCGCTGGCGGCTGCGGGCATCACCGACGATCCGGCCGAACTGGCCGCCGCCGGCAAGTGGACGGTGGCGACCTTGCTCGACATGTGCGCGAAGCTCGCCGACAAGGGCATGGCCGGCGCGATCTTCTGGAACTATTGGGCGACCCACTGGAGCTGGGTCGTGGCCAACGGCGGCACCGTTTACGACGACTCCGGCGCGTTCGTGCTGCCGGATGACGCGAAGTCGGTGGCCGCCCTGGATTCACTGGCCAAGGCATTCCAGTCGAAGCAGTTCCTGGTGGCCGACGACCTGCCCGCCGGCGGTGACCTCGACTCGCTGTTCGCCGCGCACAAGGCCGGCTTCGCCGTGCAGGGCCGCTACACGATCTCGGTGGCCCAGCAGTCCGGCAGCCCCGATCAGTACGACATCGCCCCGTGGCCGTCGACGTCCGGCGAGATTCCGGCCAGCGGTGTCGCTGCCTCGTACCTCGCGATCAACAAGAACACCCCGCACCCGGAGCAGGCCTTCGAATTCCTCACCAACTATGTTTCCGCCGCCGGTCAGAAGTTCCGTCTCGCCGGCGGCGGCAACGCGGTGCCCAGCATCAAGGGTGCGGACGACATCGTCCTGGACGGCTACCCGGCGCACGCGCAGACGTTCCTCGACCTGCGCGACAAGGGTTTCGAGGACTTCGTCCCCGAGGTGAAGGTTCCGGGCCTGTCCGGTGACATCACCACGGCCATGGCCGACCTGTACAGCGGTGCGGCCGACACCGCAGCCACCGTCGCGGCGGTGCAGAAGCTCATCGACGACGCGAACGCTGACGGGAGCTGATTCGTGGTCACTGGTGTGGTCGACGCTGTCACCGAACGTCGACGCGGCAGCCCCCGGCCCCGGGGGCTGCCTGCCTGGCGACGCCGCGACCGATCCAGCGGGTACCTGTTCGTCGCGCCGCAGGTGGTCGGTACGACGATGTTCGTGCTGATTCCGTTCGCCGCCGGCGTGGTGCTCGCGTTCGCTAAGTGGGACGGCCTGACGGAGTTGACGTGGGTCGGGCTGAAGAATTTCGGAACGGTGCTCGGCGATCCGGTCTTCCTCAAGTCGATTCTCAACACCGTGCTCATAGCTGTCATCACCGCGCCGGTCGGGCTCGGCCTTGCCCTGGTGGTAGCAGTGGGGCTCGACAAGATCCGTGGCCGCACGGTGTATCTGCTGTGCTACTTCGCGCCGGTGCTGACGAGTTCTGTTGCGGTATCACTGATCTGGCAGCAACTCTTCCGTCAGGACGGGAACTTGTCGCAGTCGATCGCCGCCATTTTCGGCATCGACCCGCCGGCGTGGCTGAGCGACCCTCACCTGGTGCTCATGGCCGTGTGCATCGTCATCATCTGGTCGTCGATGGGCCTGAACGTGGTGCTCTTCCTCGCCGGGCTGCAGGCGATCTCGCCCAGCGTGGTCGAGGCGGCGCGCATCGATGGCGCGGGTCCGTGGACGATGCTGCGCCGCATCCGTATCCCACTGCTGTCGCCCATCATCTTCTTCACCACCGTGGTGTCCGTCATCAGCTCGTTCCAGACCTTCGACGCGGTGTTCATCTTGACCAAGGACGGCGGGCCGCAGAATTCGGCGCGCACCATCGTCTATCACGTCTATGACGTCGGCTTCCGCAAGTTCGAGTTCGGCTTGGCCAG
>CALCHX010000087.1 GCA_937906875.1 uncultured Gemmatimonadota bacterium
GCCGTGAGATCGACCGGCTGTTCGATGATACCCTCGGGAACAGCGGCATTGGCCGCTCGGCCTGGGTGCCTGCAGTGGACGTGAAGGAAGGAAAGGGATTCTACGACTTCGAGCTGGAACTGCCTGGCGTGGATCCGTCGGCAGTGGAGGTTACGGCGGACCAGGGAGTGCTCACCGTGCGTGGCGAGAAACAGCAGCGTACGGAGCGCGAAGACGAGGAGGGTCGTATGCACGTCACCGAACGTACCTTCGGCTCGTTCATGCGTGCATTCCAGCTTCCGCAGGGCGTGAACGATGAGGAAATCAAGGCCGAATTCGACCGCGGCCTGCTGAGAATCCGGGTACCAAAGAAGTCTCGCCCCGAGCCTCGTCGAATCCGGATCCAGGACGCCATACAGTCAGAGGCCAGCGCCTCTGGCGAGGGCGAGGGAGCGACGAACCAGTAACAGGGGGACAGGGGGCCGTCGCCATGAGAGCGCCTCGGCCCCCTGGCGCGGGTGGGAAGATCACTCCCCGCGGTGAACCCGCACCGCGGGACACCCGCCGGCACGCTACCGCAACCGGGATCGGAACTTGCCCTGAGCAGTGCGTGGCCGGCTACTGGTCGGGCGGTTCGAGCCCCAGCGCATCCGGTCAGGATATTCCGACCGGCATACTGTGCCCATGGCCATTCTCACGGGATGTGAACGGGAGCGCGGCGGCACCGAGCAGGGCGGCGGTGCTGCACAGCGAGCATGACTTGCGCCCGAACTGCATATTGTTGCTGAACTGCCATCCGCGCACCGAAGTGGAGCGTGTGGGGCTCGAACCCACGACCCCCGCCTTGCAAAGGCGGTGCTCTCCCAGCTGAGCTAACGCCCCAGCCCGTCAAACCAGAGACGGATACCGAAGTCGGACCGTGTCACTGTCTGTCACAGCCCGTCGAGAATTATAAACCGATCAACCTGAACGTGGGAGGCCGGATGTCCGCATCCGTTGCGCCGGACAGGAAGAAGGCCACAATCCGCTGTCCTTTCTGCCAGAGCTGGAACAGGATTGACCTGTCACGCGCAGCCGACCGGCCGCGGTGTGGCAAGTGCAGCAAGCCACTCCTGCTCGATCGTCCGCTCAAGCTGGACGACGAGACTTTCGCACGCACCATTGAACAGGCCGACGTGCCGGTGCTGGTGGATTTCTACGCAGACTGGTGCGGACCCTGCAAGGTCATGGCGCCTGTTGTCGACCAACTCGCAGCAGCTCACCAGGGGGAGCTTCTGGTGGCCAAGCTGGACACCGACCGGAGCCAGGCCACTGCCCAGAAGTTCAGCATTCGTGGCATACCGACGGTCATCCTCTTCCGCGACGGCAAGGAAGTGCGGCGGCAGAGCGGTGCGTTGCCGCTGGCGGCCCTGGAGGCGCTTCTGAAGTGAGAGTGGGCGCGGAGCTGCGGTGGCCATGCGTCCGGACACACTCCCGACAAGTGCGCCAGCACGGAGGGCGTCATGGTGGGTCCTGGCTCCGACCCGGTATCCCCTGGTGTATCTCGACCACCGCGGGTCACCCGGCATGGAAGAACGGCCAGAGGGCCGGAGCACGCTGGTCTCCGACCCTCCGAGCATCCCCCTCATTCACCGGGAAGCAATAGCTACCGGCGACTGCCGGGAAGGTGCGACTCGCTACTCGTGTGCAGGCAGGGGTTCCATCGTACGTGGATCCACCGGGACCTGTACCTCATCCCTGTAGGGCGAGGTCATGAGCACCACCCGCATGCGCGGGAAGGCATCCATGAAGGCGATGTAGCTGAGACCCCAGGCGCCAAGGTAGCCGAGCCCGATCCCGATCTCCCACAGCCCGAATGGCAGCGTAGTGGCGTGACCGTAGACGGACGGATAGACCTCGATATACCGGTGTAGCCAGAGACCGAGCGTGGTCAGGGCGGCGACTGCGATCATCAACGGGGCCATCATCTTCGGCTTCCTGCCCATGAGCACGAAGAACGGGATGACGAACATGAGCACGCCCACCGTGGTCGTGATGGCGGTCCAGGGCTCGGTGAGCCTCAGATTGAAGAAGAATGTCTCCTCCGCCATGTTGCCGTACCAGATGATGAGCAACTGGCCAAAGCTCAGGTAACCCCAGAAGGCGGCAAAGGCAAAGCCCAGCTTGCCCAGATCATGGTAGACGTTGCCGCCTATGATGTGGTCCAGGCCCAGGTGCTTGTTCCACCAGCGCGTGACGATATTCCAGCTCATCAGCGCGCCCAGCCATGCACCCATGAAGAATGCCCAGGCGTACATGGTGCTCTGGAAGTGCAGTGTGAGGGACATGGAGAGGTCCCACGACAGCAACATCCAGCCGTAGCCGAAGAAGATGATCAGGAAGACGGACAGCCTGCCCTGAAGCGAGTGCGTGTTGTGCAGCTCGCGCCGCTCCTCGCCAAACCCGCGACGCATGCGTTCGCGGAGTCCGCGCGCCCAGGCCGCCCCACTCTCCGGTACCAGACCGACATCCAGCCGCACCGAGGTGTAGACGTACCACAGGCTGAGCACGGTGATGATGGTGAACATCCCGAGCGTGCGCAGAAGGAAGAACCAGGACTGGAAGTAGAACACCTTCTCGTGCACCGGCGGGACCTCGCGTCCTGCCCACGCGAAGATGTGAGATGTCCCGGCGAGGGTTATGACGATGAGTAGCACCCACGCCACCGGCAGGAAGGCGACGTAACCTTCCAGGAAGCGCACGACCGGACGCGACCAGCGAGCCGTGGTAACACGTTGCACGGCGGCAAAGACCACGGCGGCCGACGACACGCTGGCGAAGAACAGCCAGTTGAAGTGGAGTGACGTCCAGGCGCGATCAGGGTTCACGAACAACCCGATCACGAAGACGGCCAGCCCGAGCGCGGCCAGCACCATGCTGGCCAGTCGGAAGCTCTTTGGAAAGGGCTTGTCCAGGGTGCGGAGGATCTCCTCGCGCGGCGGATAGTGCGGTTCATGCACCATCAGTTACGCCCTCCCGACGTGGTAGCAGCGGTGTCCGGAGTTACGGCCGACGATTCCGGCGCAACGGTTGCAGGAGCAGTCACGCCCGCCCCCGACGAACGAGCCTGGTCGAGCGGGCCTGGTCGAAGGTAGGGCGCGGGTAGAGTGGGCGCGGTGGCCGAGTAACCGGGGACTGCGGCGCCGTTCACGCCCGGCGCGGCAAGCGCTCCGGTCTGAACGGCATGACGGCCCTGTAGTCCGCGGATGTAGTTCACCACGTCCCAGCGATCCATCTCCTCGATCCGGTTGTAGTTCTGCATGAGGCCACGACCGTTCCGGATGATGCCGAAGATGTAGCCGTCGGAGTAGCCAAGTGACGGGCCCTGAACGAGGTTCATGCCAATCATGCCGTAGAGTACGGCAGGCCCATCGCCGTGGCCGGCGTCGCCGTGACAGACAGCGCAGTTGATCTGGTACTCCTTGCGACCATCGGCCAGCGAACGCTCATCCGGCGCCACCGGATTCGTGAGCACGCTCAAGGAATCGAGCTGCGCGATACCCGGCACGTATGAAACCCAGAAGCCAGGCGCCTGCACGCCGTGCACGGGAACGGAGTACTGCGGTTGACCCCGCATGGCGACCTTCGACATCGCCGCCGAGTCGGTGCCGGGGGCGGCGTAGGCCTCCCACGGCTCGATCCGGGGCTGATCCTTGAAGTCGGTGAACCAGTCGCAGGCTACCAGGGAGAGGCCGAGGATGGCAGGCGCCAGTCGGCGAACAAGATGCATTGGGTCGAAAACCCGGTTGAAGTTAACTCTCACTGCGCACCTCCTCTGCACCATACTGATGCAGCAGGGCTTCGGCCGCACTGGCCCGCTCGGGCGTGCAGCGGACGAAGATGCCGTAGTCGCCGTGCGTGAAGCGCGTGTCGAATCCGATAGTGAGAGTGAGCTTCGGGACTCGTGAATTGATGAACATGCCGGCTACGGTGGCCAGTGACCCCACGAGCACGAACATCTCGAAGCCGATGACCGTGTACGGGATCCAGCTCGCAATGGCCTTTCCGCCCACCACCAGCGGCCAGTACTCCGAAGTCCAGATGGCCACCCAGTAACCGAAGGTAGCGCCGAGAAGTCCCCCGATCAGGGTATAGACACGTACAGGGCTGATCGGCGGCTTCACCGCCTCCTCCAGTTCAGGACGCGGCGCCGGGGAATAGACGTCGAGGTCGCGGAAGTTCTGGCGCTTCAGCTCCTCTACCGATTCGAGCAGGGAGTCGAGGTTCGCATACACGCCGAGGATACCGGCCATCAGTGGCGCCCTCCAGTCTGCGCCGACGCTGACCTCTCGGCGGCAACGTGATGCCCGACCCCGCCATGTACCCTCATCTTCGGCGGGACGATCTCCTTGATCTCGGCGATCGCGATCACGGGCAACTGCTTGACGAACAGCAGGAACCACATGAAGAACCAGCCGAAGCTACCGAGCAACAGCGCCATGTCCACCCAGGACGGCAGGTAATGCGTCCACTGCCACGGCTCGAACTCGTTGCTCAGCGACGGTATGACGATGACGAAGCGCTCGTACCACATACCCAGATTGATGAACAGCGACAGGATGAACAGCCAGGTGGTGTTGCGGCGCAGCTTCTGCCAGAACAGGGAGAGCGGCAGGACGCAGTTGCAGAGCAACATTATCCAGGCGGCCCACCACCACTGCCCGAAGACGCGATTCCAGAAGAAGTTCTGCTCGTAGGGGTTGCCGCTGTACCATGCCACCCAGAACTCCATGATGTAGGCGCAGCCCACCACCATGGAGGTGAAGAGGCACATCTTGGCGGCGGCATCGAGGTGGTTCAACGTCACATAGTGCTGCAGGTTGAACCACTTCCGGACGGGGATGATGATCGTGAACACCATTCCGATTCCGGAGAAGATCGCGCCGGCCACGAAGTAGGGCGGGAACACCGTGGTGTGCCAACCGGGCACCAACGTCACCGCGAAGTCGAACGACACGACGGAGTGCACGGAGAGCACCAGCGGCGTCGAGAATGCGGCGAGGAAGAGGTAGGCCCGGGCGAAGTGACGCCACTCGGCCTCGGTGTTCCGCCAGCCGAGCGAGAGGACGGCGAAGATCCGCTTACGGATGGGGTTCTTCTCGCGATCCCGGAGAACAGCGATGTCCGGAATCAACCCGACGTAGAGGAAGGTCGTCGATACGATCAGGTACGTCGTGATCGCGAAGACGTCCCATACCAGGGGGCTCTTGAACTGTGGCCAGATGAGCCGCCAGTTGGGGTACGGGATGAGCCAGAAGAACTTCCACGGACGTCCGATGTGGATGATCGGGAAGAGTCCCGCCGTCATGACGGCGAACACCGTCATCGCTTCCGCACATCTATAGATCGTTGTTCGGAAGCCCGCCCTGAACAGGTAGAGGATCGCCGAGATCAGTGTCCCCGCGTGACCGATACCGACCCAGAAGACGAAGGTGACGATGTAGACGCCCCACATGACGGGCGGCGCGTATCCGGCCTGACCCAGTCCCCAGTAGATCTGGTAGGTCCAGGCGGCCGCACCGATGAGCATGCAGAAGACCGACACCAGCACGGCCCCAAACCACGGTACGGTCGGCTTGAGGGTCGCGATGATCTCGTTGTCTACCTGCTCATAGTCCCGCAGAGCGGGTAGGGGAACGTTGGCCGAAGGTAGGTTCGGCCGTCGCACCTCGGGTGGCGCGATGGTTGCCATTCGCGCGCCCTCCCTATGCCTGCGCCGGGGTCGCCGGCGACGGATGGTTGACCTTCTTCAAGTAGACCACCGCGGTGAAGGTGTTCAGCTCTTCGAATACGTGATAGGCGCGGCGGTCCACCGCCAACTGAGCCACCGACCACGACGCATCCGCAGCGTCGCCGAAGGTGATGGCTCGCGACGGACAACCCTGCGCACACGCCGTGGTGAACTCGTCTGGTCGCACGTCACGCCCTTCCGCCCGCGCCCTGTGTTCGGCCTCGCGAACGCGCTGCACGCAGAAGGTGCACTTCTCCATCACGCCCTTGCCGCGAACCGTCACATCCGGGTTCAGCTGCCAGTTCAGGGGCTCGGGGAAGGCATACTGGCGCCGGTCGGGCTCACCATAACCGAACCAGTTGAAGTAACGGACCTTGTAGGGACAGTTGTTGGAGCAGTAACGCGTTCCCACGCAACGGTTGTAGACCTGGACGTTCAGGCCGTCCGGTGAGTGATAGGTGGCGTAGACCGGGCAGACAGGTTCGCAAGGCGCATTGCCGCAGTGCTGGCAGAGCATCGGTACGAATCGCGTCTCGAAATCAGAGCTCCCATCCTCGCCCCCCTCGAAGTAGCGCTCGAGGCGGAGCCAGGTCATCTCCCGGCCCTTGATGATGTTCGCGCCAGGAGTCTCGTCCCAGACCCCCGGACTGGTCGCCCGACCCTGCCAGGGCGCGCCGACCGTCGGGATGTTGTTCTCGGCGTAGCAGGCAACCACGCAGGCCGAGCAGCCGGTGCAGCGGGCCAGGTCGACGGTCATCGCCCAGCGCCGCTTGGCCATCCCGCTCCAGTGCTCCGGATCGTACATCCCGGTGGCCGCCGAGTTGGGATAGGCGTATTCACCCTGCGCATCCGCCGCCACCGGCGAGCGTAGCCCCGGGAGGAAGGCCGTGTTCGGCATTCCGGGTATGTCGTGCCCATCCCCTTCACCAGGCGGAAGTACTCCTTCCGCAGGCGTGGCGTCCGCCGACGTGACCCGCTGGACGGGCACCGGTATGGTCCGCAATTCACTCGCCGTGATGGCCTGCGCGATGCCTCGACCGTGCTGTCGCGCCGAACCTTCCGTGGTCACCACCTGCGAGTGATCACCCGTCCTGGTGACCGATGCCCGGGAGCCGGATAGCGCCAGTGCACCCGACCGGGCGTCCTCGACCGAGCCGAGAAGGGAAAGCGGATTGACGCCGATCCCCTTGGCGTAGCGACCGTACGCAGTATGGCCGCGACCGAGCGCCACTGCTACCGTGTCCGGCTGGATCCCGAGGTAGACGAACGCCGGTGCCGTGATCCTCCCCGCCGGTGTGGTGACGGTGAGATGATCACCATTCCTGATGCCGAGTCGCGTCGCGGCGTTGGGGTGGATCTCCACCCACGACTGCCATGAGATCTTGGTGACAGGATCGGCAAGTTCCTGGAGCCACGGCTTGTTGCCACCAGCACCGGTTCCGAGGAGTGGCGACGGGTAGACGAACAGGTGGAAATCGCCATCGCCCTGCTGCGCAGCGGCCGGCGACTCGACGGCAGCCGCGCGGGCAGGCGCCGTGCCTTCCAGGACGGTCCCGCTCGCGACGCCGCTGGCGAGCAGCTCGGCAAAGGCTCGCGGCCCGCCATTGCGGGCGATCAGCCAGTCGCGGTAGCTGGGCTGCGGGAATCCGCCGGCAGTGGCCTGATTGGCGCGGGCGACCGAGAACAGAACGTCGGCCGTGGGACGCGTGTTGAACACCGGCTCCATGGACGGCTGCTGCAGCGCGAGAGTGCCGCGTAGCGGCTGCGCATCGCCCCACGATTCCAGTGCGTGGCTATCGGGAAGGATCAGGTCGCACAGCTCGGCGGTCTCGTCGGGGAAGCTGGAGAAGCTGACCTTGAACGGAACCTTCTCCATCGCTGCGGCGAAACCGAGCGCGGGCGGCGTGGTGAAGACCGGATTGGCGCCACGTACGAAGACGATCGGCACCTCCCCAGCGGCCATCCGCGTCGAGAGGGCACGGATGTCGGAGTAGCTGGCGACCCGATCGTAGGAAGCGACCGCTTCCGCCGGCTTCACCGTCACACCCACATTTCCGGCAGCCTGATTGATGGCAGCTGCGGCGAGTGCGACATCAGTCGCATCCGGACCGCGTGTGCCAGCCACGACGAGGCTGGGACGGGTGGCGTTGAGCTCCGTGGCCAACGCCTGCAACTGCGCGGCCGGAACGCCGGCAGCCTCGGCAGCCTCGGCGATCGTGACGCCGGCACCCTGCAGCGCCCGTGCGATCGCCAGCTCGCTTCCCGGACGGGCCGCGATCCATTCATCGGCGTTCAGGCCGGTGAGGGAGCGCCGGGCACCGATGTAGACGAACCGTGGGGCGTCCTCCAGCTTGCCACGGGCCTCGGCCCACGCAAGTTGATTGGGTACCACTGCTCCCCAGTCATCCAGGAAGTCGGCGCCGATCGAGACGATCAGGCGGGCGGCACCGAAGTCGAGTGCCGGCCACGGGGTACCGTAAGCCTGTCGATTGGCCTCCAGCGTGCCCAGGTTGGCGTCAGCATCGTACGCCACATGCTGTGGCATCCCGTGCGCCGCAAGCCACTGGTCGAGGAGTGCCGGGAAGCTCCCGCTCTCAGCCTGGTTGACGAAGGCCGCGCGGCCGGCGGTACCGGCGGAGCGCACCTCGCCCAGCTTCTGGCCAAGCAGCTCGAGTGCCTTGTCCCAGGTGGTGGCGACAAGGACGCCGTTCTCGCGAACCATCGGGCCGCGGTATCGATCCGGGTTGTACAGCCCCTGCAGCGCCGACTGACCCTTCGCGCACAGGGCGCCGCGGCTCAACGGATGCTCGGGGTTGCCCTCCAGCTTGATCGCCCGCCCATCGCGCACCTCGGCGATGACGCCGCACGCGGCAGCGCACTCCCGACAGGTGGTGGCGTAATAATTGGAGACGCCGGCGACCGTGTGGTCCGGATTGACAAGATAGGGGATCAGCTTCTCGACACGCTCGGAGCTGCATCCCACCATGGCTCCCGCGGCGCCAGTGACGCCAAGAACCTTGAGGAAGTCGCGGCGCTTGACGCCATCAGACCCCGTTTCAGTACTCATTCAGGAATTCCTCGGATGCCAGTGCACGGCGGTCGCCGTCAGGTCACGGCGAGACTCGGCACGACCGGCTGTCGGGATGGGCACGCGACGATCAGTAGTGGCAGGTGCTGCAATCATACCGCACCTTGTTCTCGACGTGACAGTTCACGCACCAGCCCATGTTGAGCGACGAATACTGGAAGACGCGTGGCATCTTCTGGACATCGCCGTGGCACGTCTGACACTGTACGTCCGCATTGACGTGGGCCATGTGCGGGAACTGCACATAGTCGGGCACCTTGTGGACACGCACCCATGGAATGGGCGTGCTGTCGGCATAGTACTTCTGCAACTTCTGGATCTCCGGCAGGCCGGCGCCGATGATCGTATGGCAGCCCATGCAGGTGTTCACCGCCGGCATGCCAGGATCGGGCGACTTGTTGGCCGTCGAGTGGCAGTAGAGACAGTTCATCTGCAACGACTGCACGTGCTGCGGATGCGGAAAGTCGATCGGCTGCTGGGGCGCGCGACCCTGCGGCGTCGAGGCAGCCGAATAGGCCCAGGGCCCGGAGGCCGCCATCGTGTCCCTCGCCTGACGTAGCGCTACCGTGTCCCGTGGCGCGGCCGGCGCGGCGGTAGCCTGTGGAGCCGGAGCAACCTGCCCCGCGCCGCCGGCCTGCGCACCGCTGTACGCGGACAGGACAGTCGCGGTAACGGCGATAAGGGCAAGCCCCGGTATCGCCGCCCACTTCCTCCTTCTCGTCATCGCTGCGACCTGGTGATCTGTGGAAGTTTAATCCCGATAATTCCGTTCTGAATCTGTGCATATTCTCACAGGCCCAGTACGGACGGGCGGTAAGATGGCCGGCACATGTACCATCCGCAAGGCCGCTGGGCATACGAAGCGCATGCAATGCACATGTGACGTTCGATCACGCCTCCTTTCAACCGTCATCGTGCAGTTGCGCTTGCTGCTCCTGCCAACGTTTGCGGATCGGCGAATGTTGAAGCGGCCGACGGATCGGGCAGCAAGGCAATGTTGGCCGATGCTGCCTGCGTGAGCCTCAACGGCCAGCCGGTACCAAAGACGAATCGTTCCCCGCCCATCGTCTGCAACAGATGCGCGAGATGATCCTCGGGCGGACCCCAGACCCACGAGATGTCCCACCAGACCCGCCCCTGCTCCGCTGGCGTGAGCCCCCAGTGAACCTCCTCGACGAAATCGCGGCCAGCCGCCACGACCAGCAGGGCTGCACTGCTGGCCCGCGCCACCGCACGCACCGAAGCCGCCCGTAGATCGCCCGCAACGTCCAGTCGCGAGCGCTGGCGGAGGTCCTCGAAGCGCGTCGTGAGCAACAATACCAACCCGGCCTCGGCGCAGGCGTGGGCAAGGTCCAGCAGCGGACTCTCCTCGTCCCCGTAGCCCCACTGCGGAGGATAGGCGCGAATGACAGGTGCGCCCTCATCCCGGGCACGTCGCAGTTCATCCATCCAACGCGGCCAGTCGGGACGCACGACGGGGGCCGGATGCAATCGCTGGCGATGCACGGCCAGCGCCCGGTAGAGCTGGGCATTCCCGTGCGATGGATCGCGATGAAACGCAGTTGGCAGGTGGCCTACCCAGGCGGCACCTATCCGCTCGCGCTCGATGACGCGCACGAGCACGTCAGGATCCGGATGGGGCACATGTCGGAAAGGATAGGGCCCGATATAGCTGTGGACATCCACCGTGTGCCGGTGAGAAGGGGTGGCTGGATCCGGGAGGGTCATCCTGCACTCCCGGCCGCCTGGACGATCATCGGAAAGGTGCCGGGCGGGAAGATGCCCATCGCGTTCCGCCAGCGGATCGCCGCCAGTTCCTCGTCGTCAAGGCCAATCACGTCCAGCGCCCACAGTTTGGCCAGCCCAGTCTCCAGCGTGACGTCGGCCCCCCAGAGCAATCGCTGCGGCCCGACAGCGGCAAGGGCGTCATCCAGCATGCCGCGGTCCACTCCGCTACCGGACAGGTCCAGGTAGACGTTCGGGATGTCGGCCACCGCCGCGAAGGTGTGTGCGTAGTCGCCACCGCCGCCAATGTGGGCAAGGATGCACGGCACGTCGGGATGACGGCCGGCGAGACGGCCCAGGTCAGTGCCGTCGGAGATGTCCTGGTTGGGCCAGCTACGGGTGCGATGTTGCCAGACGTGATGCAGCATCGGTAGTCCGTGCTCGGCGGCGAGGTCGAGCACCGGGTCCAGCAGCGGATCATCGGCGCGTCTGCTGGCGAGCAGCTTGACGCCAACGAGGCCGCGCGACACGCCGCGATCGATCTCAGCCAGGGCGTGGCCCGTATGGTTGGGGTTGACCACCACATAGCCACGCACGCGATGCCCTTCCCGCTCCTGGAGCGCGATCATCGCATCGTTACCGAGAGAGACGTCGTGTGGAGAGGGAAAGTAGGTGGGCGAGCGATGGCCCCACGTGCCCAGGATCGAGGCGACGTGACAGCCTATTCCAATGCGCTCACCAGCCCGGAATCGGGCCTCGTTCACGGCCGCCCACCCAGCGCGCCCGCAGTCGGCGTGCAGGAAGTGGGCATGGACGTCGATCAGCGGAGCGGGACCGCCCAGAGGCGCCGCATCAGGGACACCGGAGAGAGTCATGCGATCACTGTCGCGTCATGACTGACGCAGCCGCTGACCGGCCCGCGTCGGTAACACCGGAAGCATTCATCGAATCATGAACTGGCTCGAGGTTGACCTGCACCCGCAAGGGCCATCTCAAGACCGGCGGCGAGAGCGGCCTGCGCGACCTCATCGTGAGCGAGGGAGGCGAAGTTGTACGCGCCACGCTTCAGCAGCACACCGTGCGCCGTGAGCGACTCCAGGAAGCGTGTCTCGCGGCCGGCGTCAGCGAAGCGCAGAAACCACATCGGTGGCACGCCCTGCACAGCGACGTCAGCCAGGCCGCTGGCCGCGATGGCCTCCGCGGCGATCGCCATCTGTCGCTGCCCGACCTTCCACAATGCGCCGCAGACATCGAACGCGGCGTGCTGGTCGAGGACTGCACCGGCAGCCGCGAGTGCCGTGCTCTCGGCCGCCAGGGTGGACGAGATCCAGGTGCGGGTCGCGGCCTCCATGACTGCGCGCTCTCCGACAACCGCTGCCAGGGGATACCCATTGGCGAGCGCCTTGCCAAGAACTGCCAGGTGAGGACGGATGCCCGCAAGACCCTGAAAGCCCGCCACGTGAAGCCGGAAGCCGGTCTTCACCTCGTCGAGGATGAGGACTGCTCCAGAGCTGTCGCACAGCGCGCGCGCGCGTCTCACCCAGGCTTCGTCAGCGAGCCGCTCGATAGTCGGCTCGAGGATGATGGCGGCCAGCCGGTCGCCGGCTGCGGCGACCTCGCTCTCCAATGCGTCCACGTCGTTGAACGGGATGGCCACGAAATCGGCCACCGCGCCCGCCGGCACGCCCGGGTTCCCGTGCCACCAATCCAGCCAGCCGAAATATCCACAGCCGAGAACCACGTCCCGACCGGTCAGCGTGCGGGCGATGCGTACGGCTGCCGCCACACCCTCGGCGCCGCTCTTGAGGAAACGGACCTGTTCGGCGCATGGGATGACATCGCAGAGCCGCTCGGCCAACTCCACCTCACTCACGTGCGACAACCCCGCAACGTTCCCGATGGCGGCAGCGGCCTGTACCGCTGCCGTCACCGGAGGATGTGCATAGCCCAGCGCGACCGCCCCCAGCGACATGGTGAAGTCGGTGAGGATGTGTCCGGCCGGCGTCTCCACGGTGCAGCCGCTGGCGCGCACGAAGTGCGTGGGTGCATGTCCGTCCAGCCGACCGTAGAGCGCTTCCGGCCGCTTGCTACCGGTCGAGGCCCCACCGGGTATGACCCGGGCGGCGCGAGCTGCCCAGTCGTCGCCCATGTCTCTCGTCATTCTGCCTCCGTGGCACCCGGGCCGCCAATCCCGACCGTGCGTGTCGAGGCTGGGGGAGCCTCCCTTGGCGCGGCGCCAAGTTCAACGCGGACACGGTCCAGCGACCGACGCACCTCGATCGTAATGGCTCGGACGAGATCCAGTTCACGGGCGTCGGGCGAGGCACGGAAGAGAAGCGAGCGAACGGCGCGCATCACGTGGTCGGCATTCCGCGTGTGGAAGAAGTCCAGCGACCGGAGCGACAGTTCGGCATCGGCAAAGGTCAGTTCGAACTGTCGCTGTGAAGCCGCTGACGCATGCCTGCGCGGGCGGGCAAGCTGGCGCGTGACATCTCCCGCAAGTACGTGCAACTCGTAGAGAGATACGAGCACCGCCTGGGCCAGATTGAGCGACATGTGCTCGGTGGTCGGAATCGTGACGACGACCTGCGCTCGATCCAGCGCGTAGTTGGGGAGTCCGTGGTCCTCGCGTCCGAACAGAAGGGCCACCGGCTTCCCGGGCGCGTACTCCAGAAGGTCGGCGGCGGCACGGCGAGGATCCATGCGAAGCCACTTCGCCGCGCGGCGCTTGCCTGCGTACGCATGCACGCGCACACAGTCGGCGATCGCGTCGTCCAGGGAGTCGTGGTGCTGGATGCGAGCAACGATGTCACGGGTGTCATGAGCGACCTGCTCGATCCTGTTGGGCTCGTAGGCGCACGGACGGACCAGGTGCAGGTCGCGGGCGCCCATGTTCTTCATGGCACGCACTGTGGCGCCGATGTTGATGGGATCCTGCGGTTCGTGGAGCACCACCCGCACAGCGTGCAGGATGGAAGTCGGGGTCTCTCTTTCCGATTCAGACATCTGGAAGCAGGAACGGTAAGCAGCGACCGGCATCGTGACGGTCGCCGCGAAGGTAAACGTACTCGCCCCTGGCACCACCAAGCACGAGTTGGCCGCGACGCCGCTCGCGACCCTCGACATTCTCATTGACGACGACGCCAATCCCGACGTTGAGGGGACCGACGTGGGCGTCGCGCAGGTCCCGGGCGAGCAACCGAAGGTGAACCTCGTAGCCGCCCGTGGAACGACTCCAGCCGGCCCTGATGGGGATGGCAAGGCTCAACGGGTCGAGCGGAAGCACTCGCAGTTGACCGTTCGACAACGGGGTCAGCAGCCAGGAAGCAGTGGGTATCGGTTCCGCCGCCGAGCTCCTGTCCGGCAACACGAGGTGTAGTTGCACTCCGTCGAAATTGATCTCCGGACGCTCGTTGTCCATCTCGTTACGCGCATCGGGATGGGAGAAATGCGGCGCCTCCCGTGCCACTTCCACAGCGATGGATAGGACGCCGTCCGACGCATCAATCCGTACGATCGCGCGCGGACATCCCGCCTCGGTCCAGGACAGCTCGGAGCGACGATACTCGGCTTCCCCGAGCTCGGCGACGAATGGCGTGGCGAGCGACCTTGCAGCGACCCCCGCGATCGAGGGCGCCACGGATCCCGCCGCGGGTCGCTCCCTGCCGCCAGTCAGATCGACGCTGCTGCGAGCTCCGTTGACGACGAGGTCGACATGCCAGCCGTTGTCCGTGGCCCTGTGCATGTGAAGTCCACCATCCTCGAGAAGGACGTGCAACGCTCCGTCCTGCCAGCCGACCGACCGGACCTTTGCCTCTCCGCTCCATACTGTGCGCAGGGTTCCTGCGCGGCCACTGACGGCAGCGACATGGAGCGGCGCGTCGGGCCGACCGGGAGCGCCTGGTGCCACGGCACGCCACCACGAGATCGGAGTGTCAGACGTTGTCCAGGCGATGGCGCGACCACTACCCACCGCGCTCAGCCGGGTACACGACTGCTCGCCGACGGAAGCCAGGGCGCCATCGTGGGTGGACACGTCGCGTCCCGACGGCCGCTCCACATACCGCAGAAATTCCGCGCCGTCGGCATCGGAGGCGTGAGCGACCCAGCGCTCCACCCCCTCCAGCCGCAGGTCGCCCTGCAACGGGAGCTCCACACGCACATCGCGCTCCGCCTGCCAACTCAGTTCATCCACGAAATAGTCGGGGAAGACGACCAGGGCGCGACGCAGTACGACACCCCGCGCCACTCCCTCCACCAGCGCGTCGACCCAGCCGATGCCGCCACGTTCGTCCCAGTGCAGCAACTCTCCGTTGGCCGGCAACTGGGAGCGACCATCCACCAGCGGGGCGCAGTGGGCGAGTGTGCTCCTGTACCAGTGGAGCGAGGGATCGACATAGGAACCCGTGCCGGGATCGTCGACCCAACGCTGCTCCCCGTCGGCGTAGATGATGCCAAGCCGGTCAGGATGACCGTGACCGCCACCGGCAACACCGTAATCCAGCGCCACGTAGACTCGCCCGCTCTGGCGTCGAAGCACAGCAAGGCCCTGGCCTTCCAGCAACACGGAACGCGGAACGACGCCTGTCAACGGTGGAAGCTCTGGCAGGGCGAAGAGCAGCGATCGCCAGCCCAGTGAACTCCGGTCCAGGGCGACGGCGCTCTCATTGCGTTCGGCCTCGCCGGTTGAGCGCCAGCGTCCGCTGTCGCTCAACCTGGCCTGACCGTCGTAGAGCAGGCCCAGCGCTGAGCGCAGTTCGCGATCATCGGGGTTGCGCGCCAGCCCCAGTTCAGCCATCTCCGCAAATCTCCACTGACGCAGCGAGACTGCGTACTGGGAGTCGCGACGAGAAGGTGCGGTAAGGTCGGGTAGCGCGGTGAGGAAGGGAGCGGCAAAGCCCGCGTCGAAGCGGCCTGTGAGTTCGCCTGGCAGTTCTCCCAGTCCGGTTGCCCGCACGAGCTGCACGCCGTACCAGAGCCCACGATGAGCGAACTGGTGGTAGTTCTCTCCTTCGTACCAGGTGCCGTCGGCCAGCAGGGAGGACGAGAGCAGCGCGACGATCCCCGACGGTCCCCAGACGATCGGAGCGCACCGCTCCGGCCGGCCGAGGGAGATGTGCGCGGCGAGCAGCGCGGCATCGTTCCAGACCTGACGGTTGGACAGACGCTCGTCATAGCTGGCGATGAGTTCCGCGCTCGGCTCCACGAGCTGATCCCGCAGCCTGGCGCCCAGCGAGCCCGCCGCACCTACCGTCTCCAGAAGGTCGAGCGCCGTGCACACGTGCAGCAGCCAGAGCGACTCCAGATACGTGCTGAAGAAGAGTCGCGTCGGACCCAGGACATTGTCAGCGTTGGGATAGCCGAGATAGCTGTCGGCATAGCGAATCAGGACATCGCAGGCGAACCGGCGGTGCCGTTCATCACCCCGCAGCGCATGCAACGCTGCCGCATGAACCGCGCGCTCGGCGAGCCACAGGTGAAAGCCCATGATCCACCACCGGTAATGCGCGTCATCCGTGAAGGTACGTCCGCAACGCGGGCAGAGGTGACTGCGTGGCGAGCGCGGATCGAAGCGGAGAGGGGTGCCGTCCCGCGGACAGCGGCCGCCCATTCGCGAGAGACGGGCCTTTTCCGGCGGCAGAGCAAGATCGACGTCCAGAAACGGCTCGAGGTCGGAACTGAGCGAGGCGGTGAGCGGTGCCAGGGGACCGGAAGCCGCGGCACGGCGCGCGACGAGTGCTTCGGGCGGCAGCCAGACGCCAGCGACCGGTCGGACAGTCATCCCATTCCACGCCGCCGGTGGACTCACGGGCGACGGACGACCTGGGCGTCACCGACGTTCTCACCTGCGACCTGCCAGGCAGTGACGGTGGCGAGTTCGCCTCGCAGGTCCATGACCACTCCATTCAGCCTCGCCGAGAGGCCCTGGACGCCAAGGGAATGGAATATCCATGCTACGGGTACATCACGAAGCAGTTCGCGCTGTACCTCTCGCCACGCATGTATCCGGTCGGACTCGTTGTCTGCCGTACCGGCGTGAGCGAGAAGCGCGTCGAGCGTGGGCGTATGGAAGTCGCCGTAGTCCAGCGCACCTCCGGCCATTCCTGACGCATACATGGCAACCAGGTACGACAGCGCCGGGTCTCCCGGAATACCCGTGATGAGGGCGTCATAGCTCTTTTCCGGTCGCCGCGCCGCGGCGAGGAATCCAGCCATCTCCATCTGTCGGATCTCCATCCGGATCCCGCGCCCGGCCAGGTCTGCCTGGACGAGCTGTTCAACCGGATTGTCGGCACTTCCCACGGTCAACAGATCGAAGCGTAACGGCAGTCCATCGCGCGTGCGCCAGCCGTCAGCGGAAGTCCGCCGCCAGCCAGCGGCGTCGAGCAGGGAATCCGCAGTAGCAGGCGCGAACTCCGCCACGGTGTCGAGAGCGAACTGGCTGGCCGGTGGCACAGGGCCGGCAGCCGGTTCGGCCAGGCCAGCGAACGCGGTGGCGACAATTCTGTCGCGGCGCAGCGAGAGATCGATTGCCCGCCGGACACGTACATCGTCGAACGGCGGTCGATGCGTGTTGAATACCATGCCCGTGGAGAAGAGCACGGGATAGGTGAGCACCTTCAACTGTGGATCCCGCGCGACCAGCGCGGCCATGGTCGGCGCTATGCCAGCCAGATCCAGTTCGCCGCTCACCAGGCCGGCAAACTTGGTCGTAGCCTCGTCGACCACGGCCACTACCAGTCGGCGCACATGCGGGGGGCCGCCAAGGGTCGCGGGAAATACCGGGTCGCGCTCGAAGACCCACCGGCTGCCCGGCGTGCGTGAGACGAAACGGAATGGACCATTCCCAACAGGCGCCAGACCGAAGGGGGCCTGTCGCATGGCAGCGCGATCGACACCAGCCAGGATGTGCTCCGGCACCAGCGGTAGTTCGCAGAGCACCGCGGGGAAGCGAGGCTGAGGGGAATCGAAGGTCAGGACGAGTGTGCT
>CALCHX010000088.1 GCA_937906875.1 uncultured Gemmatimonadota bacterium
TCGTGCGCTTGTTGAAATAGGTGAAATCGAAGCTCAACCGGTGGAGAATCTCGGTCTCGAAACCCACCTCGAACTCCGTACCGCGCTCTGGCCGTAGTGCGTCGTTTCCGAACGAACCCGGCGTGACACCGGCAGCACCATTACCGCGACCGGCGGCGACGAACGTTCGCAGGGCGGCAAAGGCGTCTGGCTGCTGGCCGGACTGGCCGTACGCGGTCCGGAGCTTGAGACTGTTCACCGTCTGGCTCAGGTCGCCCCAGAATGGTTCTTCGCTCAACACCCAGGACGCGCTCAGCTTTGGGTAGGAGACCCACTGGAAGTCATTACCGAAGGCGGAGTTGTTGTCCACGCGCAGGGCAGCGGTGATGAAACGGCGGTCGTTCCACCCGAACTGCTGCTGTCCCCAGACTCCGAGCGTCGTGTTTATGATCTGGCTCTGGGAGACGGACGGAGGATCGGTTGCGCTGGAGACGGTCTCCAGCCCCGGGGCGGGGAAACCGACTGCGCCGAGGCCGCTCGTGTTGAGGTACTTCTTGATGAAGTTCACTCCGACCGAGGAACTGGAGCTGATCCCGGCGCCGACGTCAATCTTTCCCGTCGCGGCATAATCGCCGGTGATATAGGAGTTGTTGCGCAGGTTCTGATAGATGCGGCCACGTGTCGCCCCGAGTCCTACAAGGTAGGGCGCGAGGTCCGGCGGCGCGAAGCGCTCGAGTGCCCGGCTGTCGTCGGCGGTGAAGTCGATACCAACGGTCAGCCGCTGGGTGAACCAGTCGCTGGGCCGGTGATTGGCCGTGATGCCGCCGGTGAAGCGGTTTATGTCCGAGCTGTTATCGAACAGCCGCTGGGTGACCTCGGGTGGCGTCAGGGCAAAACCGCGAGTAGCCGTCCCGAAGGCGAGTGGATGGCCGTAGAGTGTGTTGTACATCGTCCCCAGGCCAGCATCCACGCCCAGGTGAGTGGAGCTGCGGACGTAGCCCATGTTGGACTGGATGTCCAGCTTGTCGGAGGGGGTGAAGGCAAGGTTGGCCCGACCACTGAAACTCCTTCCGAAGTTGTTCGGCTCGATCCCCTTCTCTCTGTCGTAGGTGCCCGAAACGTAGTAGGTGAACTGATCCGTCAGACCACCACTTACGCCGAGGTTGTACGACTGCGTGTTGCCGGTGTGGAAGTATGCACGTCCGCTGTCTGCTTCCTGCTGGTAGCCGTTCCAGCCCACGACCTCGCCGGCGCCATTGCGGAAGTAGTTGGTCGGAATCCTGCCTTCCGGGTCGCGGAAGCTCTGGATGCCCTGGCCGACGCTCGCCGTCCAGCGAGCGGCGCCTCCGGCTCCCTTCTTCGTGATGATCTGGATGACGCCGTTGGCGGCCTCCGTGCCGTAGATGGTGGCAGCCGCTGGGCCACGGATGATCTCGATGCTCGCTATATCGTCCGGGTTGATGTCGTTGAGTCGTGACGACACCTGGGAGTTCTGCGCACCGAAGGCACCGGCAGCGCCCGTAGGTCCCTGGTTGACGGCGTTGTTGACGCGCACACCGTCCACGTAAATGATTGGCTCCGAGCTCAACGAGAGGCTTGAGCGGCCGCGGATCTGGATCGTCGGACCAGCGCCGAGACGCCCGGAACCGGGCGTGATGATGGCGCCATTCGCTCGCGAACTGAGAATCGACGTCAGGTTCGGGGCGGCCGACTTCTCGAGCGCCGTGGTGACGTCGATCGTCCCGACCGCGTTACCAAGGGAACGGCGCTGCTCGCCCCCCGGGGTACCGGTGACGACGATCTGCTCCAGCGAGAAGGCGGCGGAAAGCAGCTTGAAGTCGGCACGGACTTCCTGGTTCGCGCTGACATTCACCGAGAGACTGTCGGCGACGTAGCCGATGCGTCGGGCGACGAGGAGTTGTGTTCCCGGCGCCACACCCTGGATTCGATAGCGGCCGTCACCGTCGGTGGTGGCGCCGAGGCGGGTACCGTTGACGGTGATGACACTACCGACGACGGGGACGCCGGATCGCTCGTCGGTAACCCTGCCGGCAATCGTTCCGCTCGCGGCCTGCGCACTCGCCGTCGAGAAGGCGGGAAGAGAGGTAGCGCCGACGAGGCAGAGCAGTGCTACTCGCCACCACGACGACGGTGATGGTGTTCGTTGACCACACGTCTTCATGTTGCCTCGCTCCTGAGATGGAGGTTGTCGAGCATCGAAACGGGCCGCCACGGGGTGGTCGGGGCCAGGCACTGGGTATTCGAGCGCCAATGTAGGGCTGGTGTCGGAATACTGCAATGGTATACCAGAACGGCATACCTGAATAGCCGGTATCTATTGCGCACCCTGCGCTGGAACGGTACCTTAGCAGCCGTTCGGGAGCCCTGCCCCGCCTGCTACTCTCTCTCCCACGGCGATCTGGAGTGGTCGAGTGTCCCTCAAGAGTGACAACGGTGCCGAACGGCCTGACCGGCGCTCCGGAAGTGTCTGGCGGGGCTACCAGGAACTGCGTCGCCTCATCGTCTCCGGACAACTCCCCCCGGGAGTCCGTATCTCCGAACGTGAGGTCGCCGAGCGACTGGGACTGAGCCGCACCCCGGTCCGTAGCGCCCTGCACCGCCTACAACAGGAAGGCTTCGTAACTTCGCTGAAATCCGGTCGTGAGCAGCGGCTGATGGTCGCCCCGCTCACGCAGGACGACGGCCGCGAGATATTCCTCATCGTCGGGCACCTGGAAGGCATGGCTGCCAGGATTGCCGCCGAACTCCCAACCACGAAACGACGACTCGTGGGCCGACGGCTGCGGGAGATCAACACGGAGATGGCCGCTGCTGCTCGCGCGAGGGTCACCATCACGCGCCTGTTTGACCTGGACCAGGCCTTCCACGCCGGCTACGTGGAAGGCATCGCGGGTCCACGGCTGGTCGCCCTCCATCACGCCATCAAACCTCAGGTCGAACGGTACGCCCGCCTCTACATCAGCGCCCTGATCGACGAACTGCGGACCTCGATAACCGAGCACAGGTTGATCATCCGCGCCATCGCCGGTGGAGATGCGGTCGCAGCCCAGCAGGCGGTCGAGACCAACTGGCAGAACGCCGCAGGCAGGCTGGCGCAGGTGATTGCTGAGCAGGGAGAGCGAGGGGTATGGCGTGCATGGGACACCGGGGAACCACTCGGACCACTCACACGCAGACACCAGGTGGGGAAACGATGACTGGATACCGACGGGCCGTGAAGCGTCGCCCTTTCTACGGTCTGCTGAGGACGGCGCTGGTCCTCGCTGTCTGCGCTGTCCTTCCGGCGGCCGGCCTGGCCGCACAGGCCGCCAGCCGAACTGTCGCCCTCGACTCCAGTGTGGTTCGCATACCGATGCGCGACGGTACGCTGCTGAACACCAGGATCTACAGACCCAAGGAGCGCGCCGGACCACTCCCATTCCTCATGCTGCGCACTCCGTACAGCATCGCGAATGCCGGAGGGAACTTCGCCGGGGCGCTCACCGATCTCGCGTCGGACGGCTACATCTTCGTCTTCCAGGACATCCGCGGTCGCTTCGGATCCGATGGAGAGTTCGTCATGCTCCGCTCGCCACGCGACAAGCGTGAGAAGGGAGCCATCGATGAGAGCACCGATACCTATGACACGATCGAGTGGCTGCTGAAGAACGTGCCCGACAACAACGGCCGGGTCGGCATGTTCGGAGTCTCCTACCCGGGCTGGCTCACTGTCATGGCAATGCTGGACCCGCATCCGGCGCTCAAGGCAGTCTCCCCCCAGGCGTCGCCGGCCTCGATGTTCCTCGGCGACGATTTCCATCACAACGGAGCCTTCCGCCTGAGCTACGGCTTCGAGTTCGTCGCCATGATGGAGGGCTCGGAAGACATGAGTCGCTTCCCGTTCGACAGGTACGACACCTATAGTTGGTACCTGTCGCTCGGGCCGCTCTCCAATGTCGACAAGCTGTATTTCGGTGGCAGGTACCCCACGTGGAACAACTTCGTGAGGCACCCGAATTTCGACGAGTTCTGGCAACGCGAAGCGCTCATGCAGTACCTCACCCGCGTCACCGTTCCGACGCTGAACGTCGCAGGGTGGTGGGATCAGGAGGACTTCTACGGCCCGATCACGATCTACGAGACGCTGGAGAAGCACGACGACCGGAATCTCAATTATCTCGTCGTCGGACCGTGGAACCACGGCGCATGGCATGGCGCCAGTGGGCAGAAGCTCGGGAAGCTCGACTTCGGCGATTCCACCGCGGTCTACTTCAAGCGGGAGATCGAGGCCCCCTGGTTCGCCTACTGGCTCAAGGACAAGGGGGAGCTGAAGCTGGCCGAGGCTACGACCTTCGAGTCCGGCGGCAATCGCTGGCGCTCCCATGATAGCTGGCCGCTCAGGGAAGGGATCACCCAGCAGCGCTTCTACTTCCAACCGGGCGGCCGTCTTGACCGCCAACTGCCGACCGTCACCGACAGCGGATACGACGCCTACATCTCCGACCCAGCCAACCCGGTGCCATACCGGGCGAGGCCCATCCGGCCGACCTGGGGCGCCGGGTCCACCTGGTCACGGTGGCTGGTGGATGACCAGCGCTTCGCCCAGGATCGCCCCGACGTACTGGCCTGGGAGACAGCGCCGCTCGAGGAGGACGTGGTCATCGCCGGTCGCGTCATGGCCAATCTGTTCGCGTCGACCACGGGTACCGATGCCGACTGGATCGTGAAGCTGATCGACGTCTATCCGGAACAGTACGAACGGGACCCGGAGATGGGCGGTTACCAACTCATGGTGTCGAACGAAGTATTCCGTGGACGCTTCCGGAACAGCTTCGAGCACCCGGAAGCCATACCGGCAAACGAGACGGTCGAATACCCGATCGACCTGCACACCCAGAACTATCGCTTCCTCAAGGGGCACCGGATCCGCGTGCAGATCCAGAGCACATGGTTCCCGCTGATCGATCGGAATCCACAGACCTTCATGCCAAGCATATTCGAGGCGAAGGAATCCGATTTTCGGATTGCCACGCATCGGGTGTTCCGCACCCCGTCGGCCGCCTCCTACATCCAGCTCCCTGTGATGGACAGGAATCCTTCGCCATGACCACCAACATGAGAGCGCCGGGACCCATCGGGCGTATCGCGCGGCAGCAGATCAATCGCTTCAGCGCCACCGTTACGCCGCTACTGTTGATCGTCACGGCAAGCATGGTGCAGGCGCAGGCCGTGAGGCGCGCTCCAGCGCCCGACCTGAAGGCGTTTGACAGCTATGTCGCCCAGGCAGCCAGGGACTGGAATGCACCAGGACTGGCCATCGCCATCGTCAGCGGTGACTCGATGGTTTTCGCCCGAGGTTATGGCGTCGTCGAGATGGGCGAGCCGGCTCCGGCCAACGAGCACACCCGCTTCGCCATCGGCTCGACCACCAAGGCCATGACCTCGGCCGCGCTCGGCATGTTGGTGGACGAGGGCAAGCTCCGCTGGGATGATCGCGTCATCGACCACATCCCCGACTTCCGCCTCTACGACCCATACGTCACACGGGAGATCACGGTCCGCGATCTCCTTACTCATCGTTCGGGTCTTCCAGGCACCGACCTCCTGTGGACCCGCGGCGCGTTGTCGGCGGAGGAGATGCGGGATCGGCTCCGCCATGTGAAGCCGACGAGTTCCTTCCGTTCGCAGTTCGCCTATCAGAACGTGGTCTACGCCATTGGCGGTGACCTCATCGCGAAGATCTCGGGGATGCCCTGGGACGAATTCATCAGGACGAGGATCTTCGAGCCGCTGGGCATGACCGAGAGCGTACCACTGGTCGCAGGAGTCCAGGCACTCCCCAACGTGGCTGCTCCGCATGGCAATGTTGGTGGGTCGGTGGGTGTCGTTCCGGTGCTGAGCACCGACGCGGTCGCTTCGGCCGGTTCTGTCTGGTCCAGTGTCAGCGACATGGCGAAGTGGATGCGATTCATGCTCGACAGCGGACGGGTAGGCGACCGGCGGTTGTTGAAGCCGGAGACATTCTCCCAGTTGGTCGCCTTCCAGATCAGGGCCACCATCGAGCTGTACCCTTCGCTGGCGTTGGTGAAGCCGCACAACTTCGGCTACGGTCTGGGATGGTTCGTCCACGACTACTTCGGAGAGACAGTATGGATGCACACCGGTAGCATCAATGGCATGTCGGCCATAGTCGGACTGATGCCGGATAACAGGACCGGCGTGGTGGTTCTCGCAAGTCTTGACCACGTGGAGCTTCGTCACGCGCTCATGTACAGGGTCTTCGACATGTACGCCGGCAACCCCGAGCGCGACTGGAGTTCAGATGTTCGTGCGCAGCTTGGCGCGCCAACGGCGACAGCCCGGCCCGCTGCCACAAGACCAGCCACGCCCGCGCCGCCTTCGCTACCACTGGAGCGCTACACGGGACGCTACGTGGACTCCACCTATGGTGCGGTCGAGATCCAACTCGCGGAGGGCGCACTGAACGCCCGGTTCGGCAAGGACGAGATCGGGATCCTGGAGCCGTGGGAGTATGAGACATTCCGTTCGCGGCTCTCCGACCGGCCGGGCCAGGGATCGGCCGTGACATTCATTCCGGACGGACGGGGTAACGTGGCGTCCCTACAACTTTACGGCGTCACCTTCACCCGTGAGGCTCCGTCCAGGTGAGGCAGATGACACGGCGCACGGCCATCGGCGCTGCCGCGAGCGGCATGGCAGCGGTGCTCGCGGCCCCCATGCTCAACCTGGGTCGCTTCCGGCTCTTTGCCGGTCAGGATGATGGCTATTCGGCACGCTGTCTCAGGTTGCTGCAGGAATCCACAATTCTGGACATGCTGAGCCCGCTCACCATCGATGGTCGCTGGTCGCAGTGGGCGCGCTCCCCGGAGATGTTCGCGGAGAGCGACTATCAGAAGTACCAGAGTTCGGGGATCAATGTTTTTCATCACGCCTTTGGCAGCGGCGGTCCTGGCGCGTACGAGCAGGCGATCAATTACTTCGGCTCCATAAACGCACTCATCGCAGGCTCCGACCTGTACATGATGCGAATCGACAGTGCGAGCGATCTCGCGCGCGTGAACGGGTCCGGCAAGATCGGTATCCTGCCCGGCCTGCAGAACTCGGAGCATTTCCGGCGTCCCTCGGACATCGAATTCTTCTTCGGCCTCGGGCAGCGAATATCCCAACTCACCTACAACTCGCGGAACCTGATCGGTGACGGTTCGACCGAGCGTCGTGACGAGGGCATCAGCGACTTCGGCGTCGCGATCATCGAGCAGATGAACAGGACGGGGATGGTGATCGACGTCTCCCACTGCGGTGACCAGACGACACTCGATGCCTTCGAACTATCAAAGAAGCCAGTGCTGATCACCCACTCCAACTGCCGCGCGTTGGTGGCAGGCCATCCTCGATGCAAGTCCGATGAAGCGATCCGTGCCCTCGGAGGATCCGGCGGGGTGATGGGGATCAGCGGCGTGCGCAACTTCGTGAAGAACGTCGAGCCGACGACCATCGAGGACGTGATCGACCATTTTGACCATGTCCGGAAGCTGATCGGCCCGGAGCATCTGGGTGTCGGCAGCGACATGGACCTCGACGGATACGACGACCTCTCGCCGGAGATGCAGGCATCCCTCCGAGCCAGTTACAAGGACAGTTACGGGTTCCGGGAGAAGATCGACATCGAGGGACTGGACCATCCGAAGCGGATGTTCGACCTCACCGAAGCCCTCATCCGCCGTCGCTATTCCGACGCCGAGATCCAGGGGGTGCTCGGTGGCAACTTCATACGCGTGCTCACAGAGATCTGGCCGCAACAGCCCTAGAGGATCCCGTAAATGAGAATGCACTCTTCGTACCCCTGTCTCCTCTTCGCCGTAGCTCTGGCCAACCCGCTCCCAGCCCAGGAAACGAGGCTCCTGCGCCATCCGACAGTGAGCCGGGACGCGATCGCGTTCGAGTATGGTGCCGATCTCTGGAGCGTTCCGCGCACCGGCGGAGTTGCTACTCGGTTGACGGCCACCCCTGGCGTCGAGACGGAGCCCGTCTTCTCGCCCGACGGTAGCAGGATCGCCTTCACCGCCACGGTAGGAGGCAACACCGACGTCTATGTGATGCCGGCGAAGGGTGGCGATCCCACCCGCCTCACCTTCCATCCGTCAGAGGACCGTGTCCGAGGTTGGACGCCTGACGGTTCGCGGATAGTCTTCGCTTCCACCCGATCCAATCCGCCGCTCGGTTCATATAACCGACTCTTCACAATTCCGGTGGCCGGCGGGTTCCCGGAAGCCTTGCCTATGCCCAGGGCCTTCACCGGTGACTACTCGCCGGATGGCCGTCAGATCGCCTACGAGGAGATCTCCACGACGTTCTTCCCAGGCTGGGTGGAACAGAGCTTCTGGCGCCATTACCGGGGCGGACGTACCCATCCCATACGCGTCATGAACCTGGCCGACCACTCGGTGCGGAAGTTGCCCTGGACTGACAGCAACGACAGCTATCCGATGTGGATCGGGAACACTGTCTATTTCATCTCCGATCGTACGGCCAGTTCCAACCTGTATTCCTGGACTGTCGGCGCCAGCGAGGTGAAGCAGGTGACCCGGCACGACGACTTCGACATCGTGAATGCCTCGGCGGGACCCGACGCCATTGTATATGAGCAGGGCGGTTACGTCCACCTGCTCGACCCGGCCAGCGGGCAGTCACGGCGGGTTCCGATCACGGTCAATGCCGACTTCCCGTGGGCTCGCCCCAGCATGCAGCAGGTGGCCGGAAGGATCAGCGATGCAACGCTCTCACCGTCTGGTGTTAGGGTCGCCGTGGCGGCTCGCGGAGAGATCTTCACGGTACCCACCGAGAAGGGCGATTATCGCAATCTCACGCGCAGTCCGGCTGTGCACGACCAGAATCCAGCGTGGTCGCCCGACGGCGGCCGGATAGCCTGGTTCTCTGACGCCAGCGGTGAGTACCAGTTGATGATCGGCGATCAGAGCGGTCTCTCCAAGCCGCGTGTGCTGGCGCTCCCTTCTCGCGGTTTCTTCAGCAACCTCAGATGGTCTCCCGATGGGACGCGAGTCACCTTCGAGGACAACAGCCTGACGCTGTGGACGATGGATGTGGCGAGCGGTAAGGCAACGCGCATCGATGCCGAGGTCTTCGACGAACCGGCGCGCAACTTCGAACCAGTGTGGTCGCCTGACTCCCGCTTCCTGGCCTACGCACGGAGCCTCGACAACCACTTTCGCGCCATCTTCATCCACTCCGTAGCCGACGGGAAGTCGCATCAGATCACTGACGGCATGTCGGACGCGATCTCGCCCGCCTGGGACGCGAGCGGGAAGTATCTCTATTTCCTAGCCAGCACCGATTACGGCCCGAATAGCGGTTGGGTGGAGATGAGTTCGGTGGAGCGGCCTGTGAGACGCTCCATCTACCTGGCCGTCCTGTCCGCCGATGAGCCTTCGCCGTTGCTTCCACCAACCGGGGACGAACCCACGCCAACGGCCACTCCAGCCGCGCGCGCCAAGCCGGATTCGTCGGTGAGACTGGACGTGGCCGGAATCGGGCAGAGAATCCTCGCACTCGGCGTGCGGGCCGGCGACTTCAGTCGGTTGCGGGCCGGTCCGGCAGGGATGGTGTTCTACATGGAACCGATGTCCGGCGGTCCGCCCGGCATGCGCAGGCTTCAGCGGTATCAACTGGACGCCGGCGCCGCTGCGCCCTTCCTGGATGGGGTCGTGGACTACGATCTCTCGGGCGACCGGAAAAAACTCCTCTACCGCGCACCCGGAGGCGAGGGCGGGCGCTGGGGTGTTGTTCCGACAGACCGCGGAGGAAAGGTCGGCGACGGCCCGGTGAACATGGCCCAGTTGGAGATGTGGGTGGAACCGCGCGCCGAATGGGCCGAGATCTTCGACGAGAGCTGGCGGATCCAGCGCGACTATTTCTACGACGCGAAGATGCACGGCGCGGACTGGAATGCTGTGAAAGCCAGGTACGGCGCGATGCTTCCCTTCGTAGCGCACCGTTACGACCTGGGCTACCTGATCGCCATGGCGGCTGGCGAGCTCTCCGTCGGGCATTCCTATCTGATAGGGTCAGGCGACACGCCCACGGATACGCCGGTATCGGTGGGGATGCTTGGTGCCGACTTCACCATCCAGAATGGACGCTACCGCCTGAGCCGGATCTATACGGGTGAGAACTGGAACCCGGAACTGCGGGCGCCACTCAGTGCACCAGGCATCCAGGTGTCACAGGGCGACTATCTGCTCGAGATCAATGGCATTCCGCTTACTGCTCCGGACAATCCGTACCGGCTTCTCCAGGGTCTGGCGAACCGTCAGACAGTGCTCAGGATCAACGGGAGCCCATCGCTGGAAGGATCCAGACTGGTGACTGTAGTCCCGGTTCCCAGCGAGGACGGACTGCGCAGCCGGGCATGGGTGGAAGACAACCGACGTCTGGTCGACTCGCTGTCCAGAGGCAAGTTGGCCTACGTCTGGTTACCGAACACGGGTATGCCGGGCTACAGCTACTTCACTCGTTACTTCTACTCGCAACAGGACAGGCAGGGCACGGTAGTCGACGTTCGTTACAACCAGGGTGGTCAGGGTGCCGACTACATCGCCAACGAACTCAGCCGCACACTCATCGGGTACTTCGCGACCCGCGCCGGAAAGCCGGTGACATCGCCCGCCGCTGGCATTTTTGGTCCGCGCGTGATGGTCATCAATGAATCGGCTGGTTCCGGAGGTGACGCGTTGCCGTACATCTTCAAGCAGCGCAAGCTGGGACCACTGGTCGGTACGCGCACCTGGGGTGGTCTCGTAGGCACCACAGGCGTCCCAAACCATCGACGGGCGCGGTATCACCGCGCCGCATCTCGCCTTCTACGACCTGAGTGGACGCTGGGCGGTCGAGAACGAAGGCATCGCCCCGGACATCGAGGTCGAATACACCGCCGCGGAGGTCATCGCTGGGCACGACCCACAACTCGAACGGGCGGTGCAGGAAGCACTCCGGCTACTGGAGGAGAATCCGGTCAAGCATGTAGAGCGTCCGGCTCCGATCGACCGCACCCGTAAGCCGTAAGAGCGCCATTGTCGGCGACCCATACCTAACGGAGGCAGTCGTGAGAGCTTTCGCATTCGGTGCCCGGCTCCTTCGGCCGAGCACACTGGCCCTGTGCTTCGCGCTGGGCTCCATCAGCGCCTGTACGACGGCCTCGAAGGATGATTCCCGCTCATCTTCAGGCCGCTCCGCTTCCGACAGTTCGCCATACGACCTCATCATCACCAACGGCCGTGTGGTCGACGGCAGCGGTAACCCCTGGTTTCTCGGTGATGTCGCGGTCCGTGGTGACCGGGTGGTGCGGGTGGAACGGCGCGGCGTGCTGGATGGTGCGCCTGCCCAGCGTCGTATAGACGCGACCGGCAGGGTCGTGGCACCGGGCTTCATCGATATCCAGGCCGGAGGCCCGTATCTCACCGGCGACGGGCGGTCGGTGAGCAAGCTCGTTCAGGGTGTGACGACGGAGATCATGGGCGAGGGCTACACGGCCGCCCCGGTCAGTGACCGCACCCTGGCGAGTATGGATACTTCGAATGCGGAAGCGTTGGCCTTGTCGCGCCGCTTCCAGGGAGACCGCGGCTTCGACGGCTGGTTGCGGGCGATGGAAGCGAACGGCGTATCACCGAACATCGGCGCCTTCGTGGGGGCCAGCACGCTACGTCAGTACGGGATGGGACTGAGCATGGGTGCCGCTACCGGCGCCCCCCTCGATTCGATGCGTGGCGCCCTCCGTCGCGCGATGGAGGACGGCGCTTTCGGACTGGGTTCGGCGCTCATCTATCCGCCCGGCAACTTCGCCAGCACCGAGGAGTTGATCGAGGTTGCGAAGGCCATGGCGCCGTACGGTGGCATCTACATCACGCACATGCGCTCCGAAGCGGACAGCGTCCTCCCGGCAATGGACGAGGCGCTACGTATAGGCAGCGAGGCTGGCGTCCCGGTGGAGATCTACCACCTGAAGGCGGCGGGCAGGAGGAACTGGGGCAGGATGACGGCGATGATCGCCAAGATCGACTCGGCGAGATCGGCCGGGCTCGACGTTCAGGCGACGATGTATCCGTACACAGCCGGCGGCACTGGTCTGGCGGCCTGCCTGCCGCCGTTCGCGTCCGAGGACGGCAAGCTGATGCAGAACCTGGCCGATCCGGCCCAGCGCGCACACATAAGGGCCGAGGTCGTCAAACCCACCACCTACTGGGAGAGCCTCTGCGAGCTGGCGACGCCCGAAGGGGTGCTGCTCGGCGGAATACGCTCCGAAGAGAACCAGAAATGGTCAGGGCGGTACCTCTCGGCGGTCATGGCTGCCACCAACAAGGACTGGCTCGACACGGTCATGGACCTGCTCCTGGCCGAGAAGGGACGAATCGGCGCCATGTACTTCCTGATGAGCGAGGACAACGTCAGGGAGATCCTGCGGCAGCCCTGGATCATCATCGGCACCGACGCCGCCGGGATGGATCCGGATAGCGCGCGCGGACCGGCTCACCCGCGTGCCTACGGCACCTACTCGCGCATCCTCGGCAAGTATGTGCGCGACGAGGGCGTGATCACGCTCGAGGACGCGATACGCAAGATGTCCGGCGCGGTCGCCGAGCGGCTACTGATCCGCGATCGCGGGCTGCTGCGCGAAGGGATGTACGCCGACATCGTCGTCTTCGACGCGGCGACGGTTCGGGAGCTCAGCACGTATGAGAAGCCGCACCAGCTGTCCACCGGCGTCGACTATGTGTTCGTCAACGGGGTTGAGGTCGTGAGCAAGGGGAAGCACACGGGAGCGAAGCCTGGCCGTGTGATCCGTGGCGCGGGGTGGACCGGCGCGGCAATAGATCGTTGAACGAGCGTGGAGTCGACGAGAGCGTGAGCAGGCCGCCGAAACCTGCTGCGCTCTCGTTCAGGCGCCGACTGTAGAGCCGTCACTCCTGACCAGCAGGTAGTACGCCTGTCCCTCAGCCGGCTCTCGCCAGATACCGGCCACCTCATAGTCATTCGCCAGAGCCCACTCCCAGGCGATGCGGGTAGTCTGACGCCAGCCCATGGCGGCAGCGGGGTCGGTGGACACCACAGCATGGATATCCAGCGGAATCACGATCCGCACCGCTGGCGGTAGCTCCTCAGGCGGTGTTGAGCCAACGAGAGGAGCCTCCCGCAGCTCCGACGCCACCGCCGATGGCGTACCGTCGGGGCAGAGCGAAGTGGCGGGCTCCCCTGTTATGGCCCAGGCCACCACCAGCCGGTCCGTGCCCAGCCCGCGGTGGAGCAAACTTGTTGGCTCGCCGTACGTCTCGCGCACGTACTCATGCGCGCGCGCGCCAAGTCGGTTGAAGTTGAGATGGGCGTTTCGGGCGACCAGCGGATCGAAGGTCCAGTACATGACCTCCGCACCCACTCGGCGGGCGGCCTCACGCTGCCACTCCTTCAGCCGTCGACCCAATCCGGCATCACGAAGACCAGGACGCACGGCGAGCATGTCCGACCAGTGGACCACGCGCCCATGCTCCACTCCCGTAAAACCGAAAACGAACCCTAGCAACAGTCCGTCGTCATCGAAGGCTCCCGCAGCAACTCCGCCCAGCCGCTGGGCGACCTTGAGGATGGTCGGCGGGACGAAATCGCCGAAGTTCGGCCCCCAGGTTTCCTGCTGGAGTTCGACGCAGGCGGCGTAGTCGGCCGGCGTTGTGAGCGGTCGGATGATGTGGCGGCTGTCCAAAATGGATGATCAGGAGAATAGCAATAGAACCAACCACGGCTATCGAGTGCCGACCGGGTCACTCCTGATCGGTCGGATACGCTCGAGCCTGGCCGCCGTCGGCGACTGTAGCGCCTCGTACAGATCCCAAGTCCGCTGGAGGTTTAGCCACAGCTCGGCTGTCGTGTCGAAGAGCCGCGCGAGACGGAGGGCAGTATCAGGAGTGATGCCGCGACGTCCGTTGATGATCTGGTTGACACGCTGTACCGGGACTTCCAGTCGCCTGGCTAGCTCTACCTGAGTCAGCCCATACGGCTCGAGAAACTCCGCCGCGAGCATCTGGCCGGGGCGCACTGGAGGTCGGTGAGTTGGGATTCGGGTCACGCGATACTTCTCCTGCTGGAGAGCTACGAACGAAGTGCGATGGCGATCGCTGCACAAGTCGGTCCGGATGGAACCAGTGCGATGAGGAAGCCCATGCCACTGACGGTCGGTAGGATCTCTCGCGGCGGTGGCCGTGGATCGTGATACGCTACCCGTGATAATCGACGATCTCAACCTCTGCCACTCCCAGCGGTGTCCAGCGGAAGCAGATCCTGTACTGTCCGTTGATCCGAATCGAGTACTGGCCTGCGCGATCATCGATCAGCGCCTCAAGGTGATTTCCTGGAGGTGCCTTCAGGTCCCGTAATTGGGCTGCTTCGGCCATGTAGCTGAGCTTCCGCTGCGCCACCGGCCAAAGAGCGGGCGGGCAGGCGCGCCGTGCCTTACGAGTGTCACGGCCGTTGAAGATGTCCTCGGAAGCTACGTCGTGGAAAGATACGATCATTTCAGCAAACCTTTCGGAGGAAACTTCGGCGGCCCGACTGACATGGCGACGTGACCAGTTGTCACGTGTCATAGCCTCGTAGCTTTGCGTCGCCGGCTTTCGCCGGGTTTGCCCTTGTCACATGCCTAGGGAGAGGCGTGCGATCCTGCCGATCGGTCGTGTCTTCGCGCTACAGACAAACGTGCGCTTGGAACGTAACACGGTATACCGTGCAACAGTCAAGTGGCACCCTTCCCCCTCGGATGGCAACAGGGTTGCCACCTTGCACGGCGCCCCTTCCCACCGTCTATTCGCCAGGTCCCGATCACGGAGCCCCAGAAGATGCATCACCGTTCCATCGCACGTCTCGCCGCCGGCACGGCTCTCCTCGCCCTCGCCACCCTCCCCGCCGCCGCGGTAGCCCAGTCCACCGCTCCCGACACCGCCTACGCGCGGCTCGTGAAGGAGTACACCAGCGACCCGTCCTTCCTCCCCGCGAACCTCACGTCGCTCCCCCTGAGCGCCACGGTGCCCAGCCCGCAGCGCCATTTCGGGACGATCATTGGCGCACCCGGCGTGATGCATCACTCGGCGGAGATCTACGGCTACTTCAAGGCGCTCGCCGCGGCCTCCCCGCGTGTGCGCCTGGACAGCATAGGCACGACCGAGGAAGGTCGGCCGATCATGCTCGCCATCATCGCCGACGAGGCGACCATGGGGCGGCTGGACCACTACAAGCAGCAACTCGCCCGTCTCGCCGATCCGCGCACTCTCCCGGCAGATCAGTCAGCCGCCGTTATCAGTGATGCCAAGCCGATCTATTTTCTGAACGCCGGCCTCCACTCGCCGGAGATGGGAAGCCCGGAGATGGTCATGGAGCTCGCCTACCGCCTGGCGGTCAGCGACGAGCCGGAGATAAGGAAGATCCGCGACGGGGTCATCACCCTCATCAGTCCCGTTGCCGAGCCGGACGGGCGCGATCGCCAGGTGGACTGGTACCTGACGTACACCAAGGGACGCCCTACCTATGACGACGGCTTCCCACGCAGTTCACCGTACTGGGGCAAGTACGTCGTCCATGACAACAACCGCGACGGCATCCAGATATCGCAGGCGCTCACCAAGGCCCTCTACGGCGTCTACTACGACTGGCTACCGCTGGTCATGCACGACCTCCACGAATCGGTGCCGCTCCTCTACATCTCCACCGGCACCGGCCCCTACAACCCCAACAACGATCCGATCGCCGTCAGCGAGTGGCAGCTACTGGCCAACAACGACGTCACCGCCCTCAGCGCGCTCGGCATGCCCGGCGTCTGGACGTGGGGATTCTTTGACGGCTGGTGGCCGGGCTACGCGATGTGGGTGGCCAACAACCACAACTCCATCGGCCGCTTCTACGAGACCTTCGGCAACGCTGGAGCCGATACTTACATCCGCGACCTGAGCGACCAGCGCTACGCCGGCGACGTCGTCACCAGCCGTCAGTGGTACCGCCACTGGCCGCCCACCGAGAAGGTGCGCTGGTCGGCCCGCGACAACGTGAACTACATGCAGGCCGGCGTACTCGCGTCGCTCACCTTCGCCGCCGACAATGGCGGCATGATGCTGCGGAACTTCTACACCAAGAGCAGCAACTCATTGCGCCGGGGCAGCGAGACGGCGCCGTATGCATTCCAGATTCCCGGCTTCCAGCGCCAGGAAGATCCGGCGCGCACGGCCTACCTGGTCAACCAGTTGCGTCGCCACGGGCTCGAGGTGCGCCAGCAGACATCCGGCGACGGTGCGGGCGACTTCTGGGTGCTGCTCGACCAGCCATACCGCGACCTCGCCGTGAACCTGCTCACCGACCAGATGTTCCCGGCCGATGCCCAGTATCCGCCGTATGACGACATCGCCTGGACGCTCGGCCGCATCTATGGCGTCGACGTCAAGGGCATCGATGACCCATCCGTGCTCACTCGCAAGGGGCTCACGCTACTGGCCGATACGGTTGCCGCCAGCGGTTCCCTCAGCGGCCGCGGTAACGTCTTCCTGATCGCCAACAAGGCCCAGAACGAACTGCTGCCATCGCTGTACGCACTGCGTGAGCGCGCGCCATCGGTGCGCTTCGCAGCCACCGAGCGGATGGTGGTGATCGGCCGTGATTCCTTCCCCGCCGGTACTGTTATCGTCGAGGGCGCCGATGCCGCGGCCATGCAGGACATCGCCAACCGCTACACTCTCCCCATAGTCGCCACCGCTAGCGCACCCGACGCACCGAGCCACGCGCTTTCATTGCCGCGCGTGGGCATCTACCACACCTGGTTCAACACCCAGGACGAGGGCTGGTCGCGCTACACCTTCGAGCAGGTCGGCATTCCCTACACCTCGATCGACAAGGACGACCTGCGCGCGGGCAAACTGCGGGCGCGGTTCGACGTAATCCTCATTCCGCGCGTGAACGGAAGCGTCGACCGGCTCATCCATGGCGTGGACAGCAAGTGGGGGCCGATGCCCTTCCAGCGGACGGCCAACACGCCGTCGTTCGGCACACCCGACTCCACGGCCGACATGACCGGTGGACCGGGCTTTGAGGGAATGGCCGCGCTGGAACGGTTCGCCAACGATGGCGGCGCCATCATCACCCTCGGCGACGCCACGCGCATGGTGGCCGAGACGGGGATCGCCGGCCAGTTGACGCCGTCGACCACGCGCACCCTGTTCCACCCCGGTTCGGTGGTCCGCGCCCGCACCCGACGCGCCGCCTCACCCATCCTCTACGGCTTCCCCGAACAGTTCACGATCTTCCGCGGCAACGGGGCGCTCTACCAGGTGAATGACCGCGACAGCACCATGCTGGTGCTGCAGTACGGCACGCGCATCGCCGAGAAGAAGCAGCCCGAGGGTCCCATGCTCGGCATCCGCGACAGTGGCACGACCGCTGGCACCGCGAAGGCCGCGAGCAAGCCGGCTGACAGGCCCGCCGCGAAGCCGGCCGAGCCTGCCTACGTGGTGTCCGGCATGGTGCGCGGTCAGGACGAGATCATCGGCAAGGGTGCCATCTTCGACGTTCCGGTCGGCCAGGGTCGCGTCGTCGCCTTCACCTTCGATCCGCTGCACCGCTACCTGAACCATCACGAGTTCCCGCTCGTCTTCAATGCGCTGATGAACTGGAATTTCCGGCCGGACGCGACGCGGTAGGAGGGACACCAGCCCGGTCCGTGAGGAGTGGGGGGGGGTACGGCGGCAGGAGGCGCACCGGCCTGGCCGTGATGGGTGGAACGAGGGGAGCCTGGGAGCACGCCGCAGAAATTCTGGCGGCGCGATCCATGCTTCCCTCGTTCGCGTCTTCCAGGAGGTCATCGCGCATATGTCCGGCATTCCTCCCACCTGGTGCTCGAGCGCCAAGGACATCGTCTCCACCGCTCTTGGTCCGAGCCGCCTGTGGGCCACCTTCGGTCATGGTATCGTCAACGAGGTCTACTGGCCGAGCACCGGCCAGCCACAAGTCCGCGACATCGGGTTCATCGTCCACGGGCCCTCGGGTTGGCATGAACTCAAGCGCGTCAACGACTACCAGGTAAGGACGCCAGCGCCATGGGTGCCGTTGCCGCGCTTCACGCACCGCGGCGACGGCTACACGGTGGAACTGGAGGCCGCGCCAGACTCCCGGCGTGACGTTCTTCTCCTCCGCTACGCCCTCAAGGGCTACGGTTGTCGACTCTATGTACTGATCGCTCCGCATCTCCTTCCCGACATCGCCGACAACAGTGCCAGCGCGGGTCCAGACGGGTTGCGCGCTACCGGCAGCACATCTGCGCTTGCTCTCTGCGGCGACAGCGACTTCGCTCGCGCCAGCGCAGGTATTGTCGGGGTCTCCGACGGCTGGCAGGACTTCCAGATGCACGGCGAGATGTGCTGGACCCATGCGACCGCCGAGCACGGGAACGTTGCCATAATGGGAGAGCTTCCGGAGCAGAGTGGGGTGCTCGCGCTCGGCTTCGGGCAGAGCGTGGTTGGCGCCGAGACACTCGCCAGGTCGAGCCTGGCCGAAGGCTTCTCCGACGTGCGGAAGCGGGCAGTGGAAGAGTGGAAGGAATGGGGCGAGCAGTTGCGACTCCCGTCGACGCCGGAGGATCTCGCGCATGAGGCGGCGCTCTCGGCGACCACCCTCAAGGTGCACGAGGACCGTACCTTTCCGGGCGCTGTCGTCGCCAGCCTTTCCATTCCCTGGGGGAACAGTCGCGACGACGTGGGCGGATACCATCTGGTGTGGGCGCGCGATGCCGTTGAGGCGGGCTACGGCCTGCTCGCGGCATCACAGGAGGAAGACGCGCGGCGGATGCTGGCCTATCTCATAGCCACCCAGAACGCTGACGGCCACTGGTCGCAGAACTTCTATCCCGACGGCACGGCCTTCTGGAAGGGAATCCAACTGGATGAGGTGGGCATGCCGATCCTGCTCGCCTGCAGTCTTGCCGAGCGCGATTCGCTGGGCGCGCTGGAGGGCCTGGACGGCACCGTACGCCGGGCGGCAAAGTACATAGCCTGCCACGGCCCGGTCAGTCCGGAGAACCGTTGGGAAGAGAGCCGGGGCCTCAACGGCTACACCCTGGCCGTGGAGATCGCCGCGCTCGTGGGTGCGACCCGCTTTCTCAAGCACGATGATCGTCGCTACGCGCTCTCCCTGGCCGACTACTGGAATTCACGTATCGAGGACTGGCTGTACGTCTCCGATGGATCGCTCGCGCAGCGTGCCGGCGTACCCGGCTATTACGTTCACGTTGCGCTCGCGCCTCACGAGGGCGGCGTCCACGCCAGAATTGAACTGCCCAATCATGGCGGCAAGCTCGTGGATGCCGATAACCTGGTGAGCCTGGATTTTCTGCGCCTCGCCCGGTTGGGCATACGCCTGCCGGACGATCCGCACGTTGACCACACGCTGGTCGTCGCCGACGCGGTCCTTCTCACCCAGACACCCAGCGGCCCCAGCTATCACCGTTACAACGACGACGGCTATGGTGAGCACGCCGACGGCAGTCCATTCGACGGTACCGGCATCGGTCGACTGTGGCCACTCCTCACCGGTGAACGTGGACACCACGCACTCCTGCTGGGCGACGACCCACTGCCCTACCTGAGGGCAATGCTGGCCATGACCGGTCCGGGGGGCATGATCCCCGAGCAAGTCTGGGGAGCCGAGCCAATACCTGCCCGTTTTCTGGAACCTGGTCGACCCACCGGGAGCGCGATGCCGCTGGTCTGGGCGCACGCGGAATTCCTGAAACTGATGGTTGCTCGCAGCGAGGGGAGGCCACTGGAACGACTCGACGCTGTCTGGTCGCGCTGGAAGGGGAAGCGCCCGCGCGCCCGCAACTGGCACTGGCGCGACTCGGTTCCGTTCGACGAGCTCCCGAGCGGCGGCACCATCCTCGTCGAGTCCGACCGCCCCTTCACCCTGCACTTCGGCCACGACGGCTGGCAGGAAGTCCGTGACGAACAATCCCAGCCCGTCGGACTGGACGTTCAGGCGGTCCGGCTGCCTGCCGCCACGTTGCGCGGCCTGGGATCGCTGGAGTTCACGCGCCGCTTTGACGACGGCTGGGAAGGGCGCGACTGGCAGCTCACGCGACGGCGATGATGTGACCCAGCGCGCGAGTGATGGCGGAGGTGATCTCGGGTAGCCGTTCCGACGCCTACGATCAGGACAGCCTGCCACTGCTACTCGCGCGCACCGGATGTCAGAGCTCTCCGGACAGGATCAGGGCAGGGCGGCCCGCGCCCCGCGCCATTCCCGCGCGCGGGCACCGCCCGGAGATGCGCGCGACTGCTCTCGGTATCCTCAATCTACTTCCTGATCAGCGCTGTCGAATCGCCAATCGCGCTCAGCGGCAACCGCAGATCTGTCGGCCCGATGGAGTAGGGCCCTATCTCGTATGGGTCGTAGTGGAAGGTGAGCGTGTCGTCACAGAGCATCACGTTGTCATTCAGGGAGAAGCGACCGTCCTCGAAGAAGATGAAGCCGGCCCTGGCCAGCGACTGTCCGTCGGTGATGTCCCGCTGTTCGCGGAAGGCACGTTCCCCGGCGGCAGTGGCGGCGGCGGTGTCACTCACCCAATCGGCGAGGCCCAGCCGGCGGCCCGTGGCCGGATCGAAGCTGGCCAGGCGCGCCACGGTCATGCCGTGAGCACCGCCCAGATAGCTGGACTCATCGGCTCTCACCGAAACGATGGATGGTGTGTTGCAGGCGATCACCACGTCCCGCTCCAGCAACCATGAGTGGGGGAACTCCGTCGGCATCTCGCGGCTGTATTCCTCGTACTGGTTCACGAAGCTCGACACCAGCGAGTCCACTGAGGGGTACGGCTCTGTCCGCTCGGACACGCCTGGCGCCGCGGCTGCAACGGACAGCACAAAGGCGCGCACGGAGTCGGCCAGTGCCGCCACTGGAGCACCAGTGATATCCGGGTATTTCACCTGGACAGTCACACAGGGCACAGCGGTGGTGTCGCCGTCGCCCCGGCCGCAGTCTCCCTCCGATCGTTCCACCACGACCGGGACGTGGCTGAGTGTATCAGGAGCTACCGCCGAGCTGTCCGCGGTACCGTCTCCGCCAGCGCCGCAGCCCGCACTCGCGACCAGCACGACCGTCACGACCATGGCGATGACGGCGCTGCCAAGGTCCCGGCGCGGAGCTCGCGCTGCGGGGTCTCCATGCCCTGCCATGACCCGGTCCCTCACCAGGTCACCTCCTGCTCTGCCACGCCGCCGCGGGTGCTTTCCAGGCGGACGATCAGCCTGTGGTCGGCGGCCGAGCTGCCGGCGCGCAGTCGCACCTTCACCACCTGCGTCTCACCTCCGTCCAACCAGAATTCCGGAGGCCGACCAATGACGCGCGCGCTGCTGCCTGGCGCGGCCCGCGCGACCACGCGGTCCGGGCGCACGATCTTGATCCGCCGAGCCTGCTGCAGCGCCGTCGGCAGCAGGCCGCTGTTGCGCACCGTCACTGTCATCTCATGGGTGGCCGAGTCGGCGGCCATGCCGGGTAGCTGGGCGACGGTGGCGCTGACGATCTCCACCTGCGGCAGTGACTGCGCCATGTACAGGTTGAAC
>CALCHX010000089.1 GCA_937906875.1 uncultured Gemmatimonadota bacterium
CTCGAGACCGGCGGCTTCAGACCCCAACTCCTACACCCCCGATTGGGATGAGCCAACAAACGTCCCGACCGCGAGCGACTCAGCGACCGCCGTACCAGATCGACGCCACGCAGTTCCGATACCAGCGATCGCAACGATGAGAACCGCCACCAGCACTAGCGGCCCGCCCTGGTAATACGCCAATATCAGCATATTATGGACCTGCGTACGCCCGTCGAAAGTTCCGCCACCGCCGGCAAAGCCCACGCCGGCGAACGGGTGCTCCTTGAGCCAGTCGAGTGCGTACTGGATGGTGGCCAATCGCTGCCCAACCGTACTCTCACCCGTGACGCCGGTGGCCGACAGAATGCGATCAAATGGCGTGAGCGCCGTGGGAAAGACATTCCTCAGCAGATCATACAAAGCTATCGCACAAGCTCCGACTATGACACCTCCGATGACAATCCGGAACCGCCGCGCTCTCATTAGAATTAGGACAAATCCTAGGAGGGCAGCCACGAACGCCGTGATGCTCGCGCTAAGCATTAGACCTATTAAGACCACCGCTAAGACGACCGAGGCGCTCTTCCGCATGACTCCGTACACCAATGCGGCGAGACAAAACGTGACGGCGATCGCCAGCGCACCACCCTGCCCATTCGGATGTCCGTTTAGCCCAATGAACCTCGCCGTCGAATCAGTCGCATCAGCCATAAAGAAGGGACGGAGGTCTAAGCCGAAATATTGACAGATCGCCACGGCACCTGAGAGAGCACACCCCATCGAATATGCTGCGGCCGCATAAATGTACTTCTTATAGGTATTTAACAGTCTCGCAACTGCGAGGCCCCAGAGAAGCCAGACAAATATGAGCCTTACACCCACCATGAGTTCGATGGACGGGTCGATGGAGGATAGGCTCAGCAACGCCGTGCCGATAAAGCCGATGACGCTCGCGACAACAAGTGGAAGTGGGACAGCGGCCCTTTTCGGCCGCACAACGGTCAGGAGCGAGAGCGTTGCGGAGAGTGCGATTCCTATGTCGCTCAGTGGAAACCCGGCGATCGTGCGGATCGCGGTGAGGGGCACAAAGAACATCGACAGGTAGAGAACAGCCCGACCAAGCCGGAGCATAAGATCTCGCTCCAGTACGCGATCCACGGCTCCTCTGTCTGCGATGGTCATGAGATCGATCCTAATCCGCTGTCCTCCGTGCCGCTTGTAGACGATAATGTAGAGTCCTTCGGGTTGGATATGCTTCAGTCATACCCAGGACTTCGCGACTGTACTGCCAAAGCCCGCGGCAGACGTGAGCACAGTTCGGACGTCACTCGGCGGATGCACGGCTCGACAGTCACCTGTCCAGCACTGCGATGAACACCTCTCCTTTCTGCCGATCAGTTCTGCAACATGGCGACTACGCCCTCCGCAAAGTTGCTCACCATGCCGTCGACCGTGGGGTATTTCCACGCGCCAGGAATGGTCTTCTTCCCGCCACCCAAACTCTGAACGATCAGTTTCGCGTATGCGGCCCGGTCGTCCTTTGAAGTAAACACAGAAATGCCCTCTGTAAGATACTCCTTCTCGGGCGCATGGTAAGGATATTCTGTAGTGAGGATAGGGACGCCCATAGCAAGTGACTGTACCGCCAACAGGCCGATACGCCCGGGCATGACAAACGCGTCCGAGAGAGTGCCGATCATGGCGACAGTATCGTCGTCCGCATATCCAAGCCGGATTGACTGACCTCTCTCGACGGATCGATCCAGTAGCCGCTCTTGATTTCCGCGGCCGGCCACCATAAGACGCACGTCCGGCGCCGTCACCCAGAGCTCGTCGAGCACCGCCGCCAAGAAGTCGATCCTCTTGCTCTTGTCGAGCCCACCGATATACCCGATTACCGGCGATTCCTCGAGCCCAAATTCTCGGCGAAAAGAACTGACGCCCATCTGCCGATACTTGTTCATCGAGGAGCTCAGGTGCGCCGTGTCCATCGAATTCATCACGACACTGATGTTCGCAGCCGAAACGCCCATCTCTCGAGCACGCGAGGCCCCACTCTTGGTATACGCGAAGATTCGATCGGAGAGCCTCGCCTGCCGAGTCTCCAAGCAGCGGTCGATGCGGCTGCCATCACTGACGTAGTTGTCGACATGGCCCCAGAGGCCGAGGCGCATACCTGTTCTCCGCCGCAGGATCGCACGGTAAACATCCAACGAGGTGCCTTCCAGGCCCAGTATTACTGCGTCCGCCGCCCGCCAGGAGCCGATAGAGCCCCCGAGTTCGAACGAATGCCCCCAAACTCTCAGGCGTCGGGGGCGATAACGTGTGAGCCACGGGTATCCCGCTCTCCCGTCCCCCCGCGCCTCCTGCTGCCTGTCCGGCGTGCCCGCGACAACTCGACAGTTGACTCCGATGCTCGCCAGGCGATCGACGAGGGGCTCGAAGAATCCGACCCGGTACGCGGGTACGTAGGGCTGAACTATTACCACTTCACTCATGAAGCTTCTCCACTACGGCGACCGAGCAGGTGCTTCCGCTCTTCTAAGGTCCGCTCGTACACCTTCTCGAGTTTTCGGATCATTCCGCCCACGCCCCAGTGCCGTTGGACTATGTCGGGTCCGATCCGCGCGATTTCTGAGCGTGCGCTCCGATCGGATGCGAGTGCGGCGATCGCATCGACCAGTCCTTCGACGGTGCCATCAAAAAGCCGTGCGAGCCCTAGGCCCGCGAGTTGTCGACCGAGCGGAGAGTCCCGGTCGGCGATCACCGGCGTTCCGGCAGAGAGTGACTCGAGCATGGTAAGACCGAAGGGCTCACCACGAGCGGGCAATACATAGATGTCGGCGGCAGCGAAGCAATCTGCAACCTCCGCGGCGGTTGCTGGGCCCGTCAGGCGAATGTCAACAGCCGGAGCCGACGCAATTATGTCCCTGACATGGCGAGCTTCACCCTCGTCCGGCCCAACGATCGTGTACCGCGCGGTCAACCCTCGTCGGGCCAGTTCTACTGCCGCCTGAGCAAACAACATCGGACGCTTGCGAGCGTGCAGCCTAGCAAGAAACAGGATGTTGAGGTCTCCGCCGGCGATGTTCCTGCGTCGTACGGTTGCCACCGCCACAGCATTCGGAAGGACCTCGACGTCCACCATCCCAAACGATTCGTTCAAGACTCGGGCTTCGCTCTCGTTTAACGCGATGCCCATGCCTGCGTTCGCCATGACCCGCCTGACCAGAGCTGTGTCAACAGCCCGACGAAGTGGGTCTGAAGCGGCAGCTAACATTCCATGCGGCTGGACGGTCGCTGGCACATGTACCCTCGTGGCCGCAGGCAACACCGAGAGATCGCGTGCGAGATGAATGTGGACTATGTCAAACTGCCCTGACTTCTGACGCACCCACCTACTCAGCCCGGGCGCGATGCGAGCGCCGAAGGATCCCGGCAACAGAGGCCTGGAGGGGAAAAGCATCGCCGGGACATTACCAATCGTCGTTCTGCCGAGTGGATAATCGTTTGAACCCGCCGCGACCATGACGTCGTGACCGCGCTCAATGAGGCCCTCTGCCTGAGTAAGGGCGACGGTGTTGGGCCCGCCGTACCTTCGACCCGGTGAAACATGGCTGAGTAGGTGAAGAATACGAAGTGACCTGATGCTCGATAGGTCATTCATGTGACTCGAACCGTTGCCCGCGACGTGTTGCGGGGTTTCCACCCCAGCGCTCTCCACCGCCTACCGTTTCCCCTTTCAAGACCGATAGCGGCTCTATCACTGAAGATATACCCAGGATGGAACCTCCAAGGATCACACAACGAGACGTAATCCATGCTCCATCATTGATTTGTATCGGCTTCGTGATAAGTGCCATATCGCGTCTGTACGCGTGACTCCCGGTTGTGAGAAATGTTTCCTGAGATATCACGACATCACATCCAACATGAATGTGGTCCTGGTTATGGAACCATACCCCTTCGCCGATCCATGAATTATCACCGATGTGTAGTTTCCAGGGGAACATCACTCGAGTTCGCGGACGGAATATCACGCCCCGGCCTATCTCGGCTCCGAACGCTTTCAACACGGCGACACGCAGTCGAGAACTCACCTGCCAGGAATTGGTCACTATTACCCGTTCACAAACAGCCCAGAGATACACCAGCCATGCGGGACGATCCCACGCGAGTTTTTCACCCGGTGCGTTCGCCAAAGAAATCACGCGAGTATCGAAACTCTTCGGGGCCTCGCCCTGGTCGCTTCCCATCAACGGTAGGATCTCCTCATGCATGCTCGGCGCCACGTGTCAATGCTAAGTCTCCACTATCCACCAGAGCTGACGGGTAACGCACCATATGTGGGCGCCCTCGCCACAGGGCTTTCCCACTGTGGGCTCGAGGTTGACGCACACGTCGGGCACCCTCATTATCCCGAATGGAGGGTCCGACCGGGCTACGGCCAGTGGACCTCCACCGAGACATCCAACGGCGTGCGAGTGACGAGACGGCGCCACTATGTGCCGCGCCCGCCACGGGGAATCCGCCGACTCGCATCGGAGCTGAGCTTCGGTGTGCGTCTCATCGGGGCGCGATGGGGCAGTCCAGACCTGGTCCTGGCTCTCTCGCCGGCCCTCTTCTCCACAGCGATCGCAACCCTCCGTGTCCGGCTCGGTTGGCGACGTCCCCCAATCATCGTCTGGGTGCAGGATCTCTACTCACTCGGAATCGACGAGACAGGCGAGGGCAATCGGATCGTCGCACATGTCACGCGTTGGGTAGAGTCTCGGACTCTGCGCGCGGCCGACCGCGTCGTCGTTATCCATCCGCGATTCGCTGAATTCGTGACCGGAGAGCTTGGCGTCGACCCCGCACGCGTCACGGTCATTCGCAACTGGACTCATCTTCCCGCTCACCCGGTGCTTGATGGCGCAACAAGTAGATCTGCCCTGGGGTGGCCCTCCGATCTGACAGTCGCCGTCCACACCGGCAACATGGGCGCCAAGCAGGGGCTGGAGAACCTGGTCGATGCAGCCGTGCTGGCAGATGCGATTGACGCACCCGTCCAGTTCATCCTCGTGGGCGACGGGGGCGAGCGGGCTGCCTTGCAGATTCGAGCCGCCGGCGTCAAGCACATCACTTTCGTCGACCCACTCGACGAGGACGACTATCATCGCGCTCTCGCCGCAGCCGATGTCCTTCTTGTAAACGAGAAGACGGGAGTGTCGTCCATGGCGGTGCCCAGCAAGCTGACGTCATACTTCGACGCAGCTCGCCCCATCATCGCCGCCACCGATCCAGGCGGAACCACCGCTAGCGAGATCGACGCATCCGGCGCTGGCATCGTGGTCGCTGCGGGTGACCCTGCCGCACTGCTTCGTGCCGTAATGGGCCTCCGTGGAGACTCCGCAACTTCACAACTGCTGGGTGGACGCGGGCGCCTGTACAGGGAGCGCGTGCTCGATGCGCGGTCGGCTATCGAGGCCTTCAGGAACCTAATCGACTCCACACTGGAGAACAGACGGCTGCCAACACACTAGGCTTAAAT
>CALCHX010000090.1 GCA_937906875.1 uncultured Gemmatimonadota bacterium
CGAAGCATCCCGCAAGGGTCGCCTGTGCGCCTCTGCGGGATGTTCGATACTCTAGGTTGCTTTGCCCTTATCGCAAGCGACCTGTGCGTGGTGCCGCGCCGCGTAGCACGGGGTGCAGGAGCACCCCGTGCCAGGACGTGACTACTTCCTGACGATCAGGAACACCTGGAACTCGGGCCCCGTCGACTGCGGTGCCCGCGCGCTACCACCTATCGGGGCGGCAATGCCGTTGCCGCTCATGGGCAGCGAGAGCGAGCCGCCGGTGTAGGTGCCGCTCAGGACCGGGTCGGCGAACAGGTTCTGGACATTCCGGACCTCGTACCTGTCACCAGCCTTCAGGATACTCGAGACGTTCGCGCTGACGGTACCCGTCTTGTCCCAGTTGTAGATCACGACGTGACCGCGTCCGGCTTCATACTCGTTGGCCCGGACGAACACCCTGGTGCCCGTGGGGTGAGTGGCCACCACCCTGTCGCTGGAACCTGCTCCGACCACCGTCTTCCAGTTCGTGAACGGCAGGTACTGACTACCGAGTACCCAGGACTTGGCGGAGGCGTCACGATAGTAGCTGTTGTTGGCGAATGCGAAGCCGTTGGCGCTACCCTGGATGTTGGCGATCTCCGTACTGCCGAAGATCGTATTGCCGGAGATACTGGCGGTCGTCCAGCGCCACAGCCGGAGGGCCGCTCCGCCGCCAGCGATGTAGTTGTCCTTGAGCGTGAGGTCCTTGTTCGTGACCTCGTAGCCCAACCACATGTTCCCGGACTTGGCAACGTTCGAGTACAGGTAGTTGTCCCGGATCACGATCCGTTCGGCTGGCGTACCGCCGCCTACCAGTACGTTGGGAGCCACGCCGTTCTCACCGATGCTGCCGTTGGTGAAGAGTGCGTTCCCCTCGATCGTGTAACCCTTCAACTGGGCGTTATCGGAGCCATAAACGTGGAGACCGAACGCCCACGAGTTGAAGACGATGTTGTCGGCGATGCGCTTTGTCCCGACTGCGTTCTGGGTGTAGATGCCGTGGTCGAGATTGAAGTCGCGACCGTTGTTGTAGAGGATGGTGCCGTAGATCTCACCACCGTCGGCGGGGGCCCAGAAGCCTATGCCGCTGTCAGAGGCATCGTGGACCACCAGGTTGATGAACTTCAGATAGTCGCCAAAGGCATTGATACCGATCGGGCCACCCTTCCGCGGCGCCGAGTTCATGACCTCGAAGCCCCAGAAGTAGGTATAGGCGCCGTTGGCCGTGAGTGCCGCGTTGTTGCAGCTCGCGTTATCGATGATGGCACGCTCGCCCGGATACTGACGAACGACGATGGGCTTCGCTGACGTGCCCCGGAGTTCGCTGGTGTAGCAGCCCTTGTAGGTACCGCCGCGCATCCAGATCGTGTCACCGGCAACGACGCCGGCAGGTTGGCGGAGGGCGGTGGCGAGATCCCACGGGCTGTCGCTGGTGCCAGATCCGGTACTGCGGCCGGTGGGGCTGACATAGCGACCTACCGGCTCCACGGGGGGAGCCTTGATGGTCACCGATACCGTCGCGGTGCCCACGTTGCCGGCAGCGTCACGAGCGATCGCCTTGATCGTGTGACTGCCCGGGATGGCACCGGTCGCATTCCAACTGGTGGTGTACGGAGCGGCAACGATCTCGCCTCCCAGTGGCGAACCGTTCAGTTCGAATCTTACCCCGACGACCTTGACATCGTCCGTGGCGTTGGCGGAGATGGCGACCGTACCACTCACGGTGGCGCCCGCGACAGGCTCGGCGAAGCTCACCGTTGGCGGCTTCGTGTCAGCTGGCGGCGCGACCGTGCCGGTTCCCTTGACGGCGACCGAGTACATCCCGTAGTACGTCGTCCTGTCGACGTTGCTGCCGAGCACCACGCGACCCTTGGGGAAGCTGCGGTGGTGAACAGCGAACTTCTTGTTGCCGTCGGTGCTACCGAGGGTGACGCCGGTGGCCGTCCAGCCAGTGGCCATCCAGCTCGGCCTCGTGAGCTTCGGATCCAGTGCCACGTAGACAACGACGTCCTGGTTCACGTCGAAGGAGAGGAATGTCTTGCTGCCAACGGAAGCGCTCTTGTCGTCGTTCGCCGTTCGAACGAGGGTGGCTCCGTCGATGACCGACGGCACCGAGTTGAGCGTGAAGCTGCGGTCGATGTACTGGACGGCGCCATTCTTCACGCCAGCAGCCACGACAGCATACTTCTTCCCGGAGGCAACGGTGATGTTGGTGATATCCAGGGCCGTCGTGCCACTCTTCGCCTGAGGGGGGAGGACGCGGATCTCATGGGCTCCCCTGAAGCTGCCCTTGTAGGTGGCACTGATCGTGGCCGAGCCAGGGGCGACAGGAGTGATGACGCCGCTGGCGTTGACCTTGAGCACCGCGCTGTTGGAGCTTGCCCAGGCCATGCAGCAGGTGAGCACGCCAGCGGAACTATTGGCGATCCGGGCTTGGAGAGTGCGGCTCGTGCCCATCGAGATGGTGTCGAGCGCTGGCAGGATCTCGATCGTCGAGGAAGCGAGGGCTCCCGTGACGGCTAGTGAAGGTCCGGCGACAATGGTCGGATCGGTGTGGTCGGTGCAGCCGGTGGCGACGAGCGCCAGGCAAGCACCCACCACGAGATGGACAGCACGCATGCTGAGCTCCTTTCTCGGGTCAAGTGTCCGTTCGGCGGCTCGACCGGCCTGGCACCATGACCTGGTGCTTTAGCCTCGGAAGCTTTGCGTCGCCGGCTTTCGCCGGTTTTGCCGTTGTCGTGGCTCCGACTCGGGAGCACAGCGATCCTGCCAGTTCGGTACACTGGGAAACTGCTGATCTCGCCAGACGACCCAGTTCGGCCGGCGCGGTACAGTGCTTAACAATGAATCAGTAACGACATGTCGACGACGAGCAAGGGGTAATCATTTGTTCCCGTTCAGGCCGTCCTTGCCGGGTCGTTCAGTGCGCGGCTACCTCGTCATTGTTGATCATAGCGACGAGCAGTTTCCGCGGTGGTAACGAGGACGGGCGAGACAAACATCAGTTGTCATTCCGGGCGTGTGGGGCACACCGTGGCGGTGCTCATCCGTGCTCGCAGATCGGAGAGTCGGCGCGCGGCCGGGGCTCGTTTCCGACAACTCGTTGTGCACGCTCTGCAAACTCCTCCGCGCATTGCTGGTGCCCCTCTCCGTGGCTTTCCATATTGCTGTCGCGACCCGTATCGGGTCGCCCAGGTTGAAAGGAAAGTGCTGCGCGGCCGGGGGAGTAGCCATGCGTGTAGCGGTCTTCACGAATCAGTTCCCGAGTCGCCTGAGCACCTTCTTCGCACGCGACATGCGGGCGTTGCTCGATGCCGGACTGGAGCTGGACATCTATCCGATCTATCCGCTGGATCGCGCGCTCTGGCGCTTCGTTCCGGCGGAGCTGGATGAGAGCGTCCTGCCTCGCTCGCGGATCCATCATGTACCACTCCGTGCTGTACTGGATCGGGCTGATCGCGGCGGGATGCAGGTACGCTCCCTGTCAGCGTTCGCGCGCGATAGCGCGCGCGCCAGCCTCGCCGCGGCCCGCTTCGGAGTGGAGTCGCTGTCCAAGACCGGCTATGCCGCGCTGAAGGCGTGGGCGTGGACGGCGCGGGCGATCAAGCCGGATCATGTGCTCGCTTACTGGGGCAATCATGCCGCGACCTCCGCCTATCTCTTCCATCGTGCTGCCTTTCCGGACGTGCCCTTCTCGATGTTCGTGCACGCTCGCATGGACCTCTACCGGAAACCGGCCTTCCTCGTCCACAAGATGCTGCATGCGGACAACGTCTTCCTCGTCTGCGAGTTCAACAGGCGCTATATCGCTGAGCATTACCCCGAAGCCTTCTCCCGTCTGGCCGGAAAGCTGCGCATTCATCACCTCGGACTCGATCTCGATGCCGTGCCGTACACCCCTGGTGCGCGTCCTGGATATCGCCTGGTGGGCGTCGGGCGACAGGAAACGCTGAAGGGCCATCATGTGCTGATCGATGCGCTCGCTGTCCTGCGTCGAAAGGGGATAGGGGCGGAACTGGAGCTGGTCGGGGACGGGCCACAGCACGCCGCGTTGCGGCGTCAGGCCGCGCGGCTGGGGCTCGGAGGGGCAGTACAGTTCAGCGGCTGGCTCGATCCCGACCAGACCATGGAAGCCATCCGCAAGGCCACGATCCTCGTCCATCCGTCGGTGAGCCTGGATGCCATGCCAACCGTGCTCAAGGAGGCATTGGCCGTCGGCACGCCGGTTGTTGCGTCACGACTGGCGGGGATACCGGAGATCGTGGACGATGGTCGCTGTGGCGTGCTGGTGCCGCCGGGCGACTGCGCCGCACTGGCCGACGCACTGGCCATGCTCATCGCTGACGATGACCGCCGTCGGCGCTACGCCGACGCAGGTCGTGCCCACGCCGAGAAGCTCTTCGACGCGCCCCGGAATGGGCGACTCCTGGCAATGCGGCTGGGAGAAACCCGTCGTCGGCAGCGGTCACCGACGGCTGCCCTGAATGCGCTGCCCAGCGGCGTCGGCCGGGACTGAGATGGTCGGCAACATTGCTGTCGCGCTCGACCTCGACGACGGCGAACTGCCGTTCGTCTCGGCGGTGGTGGCATGTCGGAACGAAGCGGCGCACATCGAGCGATGCGTGCGTTCCCTGCTCGACGCGGACTATCCACAGTGGCTACTCGAGGTGCTCATCGTGGATGGCCGCAGCGATGACGGCACGCGCGACGTCGTGTGCGAGATCGCCCGGCGGGATCCTCGTGTGCGGTTGGTGGACAATCCACGTCGTATCACCCCCGTCGCCTTCAACCGAGGTATCGCAGCTGCTCTCGGGGAAGTGATCCTGATAGTCGGTTCCCACAGCCACTATCCGCCGTCGTACGTACGGGTGCTGGTGAACTGGCTCATCGGTAGCGGTGCGGACTGCGTGGGTGCCGTCTGCCATACCCAGCCGTCCGGCGATTCCGTCGTCTGCCACGCCATAGCAGTGGGACTGTCCCATCCCTTCGGGGTGGGGAATGCCTACTTCCGCACCGGCGTGATGACCCCCCGCTGGGTGGACACGGTGGCCTTCGGCTGCTATCGCCGGGATGTATTCACGCGCATCGGTGGCTTTGACGAGGAACTGGTCCGCAACCAGGACGACGAATTGAACCTGCGGCTCGGGCAACGTGGCGGTCGACTGTTGCTCGTGCCCGACGTCAGCTCGACCTATCTGGCTCGTGACGCGTTGGGCAAGCTCTGGCGCATGTACTGGCAGTACGGCTACTACAAGCCACTGGGGGTGCGCAAGCTGGGAGGCGTGCTGACTGTGCGACAACTGGTGCCGGCAGTATTCGTCGCGGCAGTGATGCTCTCACTGGCGGCGCTTGCGACGCCACTGGGTCCGCTACCGCTCTCGTTGGTCATCGGTAGCTACGGGCTGACATGCGTTGCGGCAGCACTCACATCCACGCCGCGGCATGGATGGCGGGTCGCCTTCGCACTTCCGGCGGTATTCGTGGTACTGCATGTAGGCTATGGCCTTGGCTTCCTGCGTGGCGCGATGCGCTTCCTGGTGGGTCGCCGCGGACCGCCGGTCGCGGCGGCGCAGCTGCCGTTGACGCGATGACGATGCCAGAGTTCCACACACGCCGTGACCGACCGTTGAACGACGTGTGTGCAGTGGCGATTGCGGAGCAGGGACATGTGTTGAGTATGCAAAGTAGGGGCATATGTCGCCCTTGCCGTATTGACCAGACATGTCCTACCTCCTAACCCTTTCGCATGACAGGTTCACTGCTTCGCGTCGCCGCGCACGCCATGAGTCGCGGCGCCGGGGCGGGAGTGACAGGACTCCGGGTTTGCCCTGCCCGCGCATACGTTCGGAGTGCAGTACGCCCGGTGGGCTCGACGAATGACGTCGAAAGGAGTGGTCGTGTCGCCTCCTCAGCAGAGCGCGATCTTCGCTGACCAGCAGTCCCCGGCAACTTCGCCGGCAGAGGTGGTCGTGCCAGCGTCGGCCACGCCATCCATCCGGCGTACTGACTTCCTCGCGTTCTCACCGCCGTCGATCGGCGAGGAGGAGATTGCCGCGGTAGCCCGCGTCATGCGTTCCGACTGGATCACCACGGGTCCTGAGACGCGACGATTCGAAGAGCGATTCGCAGCCGCTGTGAATGCGCCGGCAGCGCTCGCTCTCAATTCATGTACGGCCGGCCTCCATGTCGCGCTTGCTGCCTACGGCATAGGCCCCGGGGACGAAGTCATCACGACGACACTCACGTTCGCCGCGACGTCCAACGTTGTCGAGTTGCTGGGAGCGCGGCCGGTTCTCGTGGACGTCGAGCCAGATACGCTGAACATCGATCCGGCCCGGGTGGAGGCGGCGGTGACACCGCGTACGCGAGCGATCATGCCGGTCCACTTTGCCGGCCATCCCGCCGAGATGGACCCGCTGGAGGAGTTGGCAGCCGCGCACGACCTGATTCTGGTCGAGGATGCGGCTCACGCGCTACCGGCGCGCTACCGTGGACGCGCCATCGGCTCAGCCAAACATCCCACGGCCTTCAGCTTCTACGCCACCAAGAACCTCAGCACCGCCGAGGGAGGCATGCTGACCGGCGAGCCGGCGATGATCGCTCGCAGTCGCGTAATCTCCCTGCACGGGATGTCCGCCGACGCCGCATCGCGATATCGCCAGGGCGGGAAGTGGGCCTACGAGGTGGTGGCGCCGGGCTACAAGTACAACATGACCGACATTGCCGCGGCGATGGGAATCGTGCAGCTCGGTCGCCTGCCCGACTTCCAGGCGCGCCGCCAGGCGGTGGCCCGCTCCTACATGGACGCATTCGCCGGCGAGGAGGCACTGGAGCTGCCCGCCGTGCGCCCGCATGTGCAGCACGCCTGGCATCTCTTCGCGTTGCGGCTGCGCGACGGTGTGCTGAGCATTGGACGGGATCGGTTCATCGAGGAGCTGACCGCACGTGGCATCGGCACCTCGGTGCATTTCATCCCGGTGCACATGCATCCCTACTACCGGGATCGCTATGGCCTTGCCGCCGGCGACTATCCTGTGGCCCTCGACAATTTCCGCCGCCTCGTGAGCCTCCCCCTGCATCCTCGCCTGGCCGACGGCGACGTGGCAGATGTGGTGGAGGCCACGTACGACGTGATCCGGCGCTTCCGTCGATGAGTCGGTCACGACGCGGTCTCGACATCCTTGTCAGCGCTCCGGCGGTCGTCATTCTGGCGCCGCTGGGCCTGATCATGGCCGTCATCATCCGACTGGCCGATGGCGGCCCAGCGTTCTTCGTCCAGCGGCGCGTAGGACGCTATGGCCGTCCATTCTCGATGTTGAAGTTCCGCACGATGGTGCCCGGTGCGGAGCGACGTGGGACGCTGGTCACCGCGGCCGGCGATCCACGCGTCACGAAGGTTGGTCGGTGGTTGCGGCGAACCAAGCTGGACGAACTGCCGCAACTGTGGAATGTGCTCATGGGCGAGATGGCGCTGGTGGGCCCGCGTCCTGAGGTTCCACGCTTCGTCGAGCGATACAGCGAGATCGAGCGTGATGTGCTCTCGGTGCGACCGGGGCTTACCGATCCGGCAACGCTTGCCTTCGTCGACGAGGAGGAGCGATTGCGGGGCGCGTCGGACCCCGAGCGTCTGTATGTCGAGGAGCTGATGCCGGCGAAGTTGCGGCTCAACCTGGACTACATGGCACGGGCGTCGTGGATCACCGATGTCAGGACCATTGTCGCCACCGTCCGCTGCGTGGCTGCTCGCGTGGTCAGTACCCATGGTGCACCGGCACACCCCCAGGGCGTCGATGCGCCACCCTCCGCCGGCTCGTCTCCGTCCGCACCCGGCCCGACGTCCAGGTCGCCCGGAATCGCCGGTCTGCTCCTCCATTACAGGCGTCCCGTAATAATCCTGCTGTACGCCATCCTGGGCGCGGCAAGCTTTCTCGCCGCTATCGGGCTCCGGTACGACTTCACGCCGCCGCGGGAGGTCGTCAGGGCGGCGCTCATGCTGCTGCCGGTGCTCGTCCTGATGCGCCTCGTCGTCTATCAGTCAATGGGCCTCTTCCGAGGTTACTGGCAACATTTCGGACTTCGCGACCTGGTCCTCACGGTGAACGCGGCCACACTGGGGACGGCTCTCTTCGTGATCGTGCTGCTGCTCGGAGGATGGTGGGCGCCGGTGGGGGCGGCTGTGGTGGTGCTCGACTGGCTGATGGCCATCACCCTTGCTGGCGGCGTGCACGTGCTGGCGCGATCGATCCGCGAGGGCCACCTGCCGCTCCGCGACCAACCCGGGCAGCGCACCATCGTCATCGGAGCCGGCGAGGCCGCCGAGAGAGTGATCAGGCAGTTCCAGCACGAGCCCAGGCAGGGAATACACCCGGTCTGCCTGGTTGACGATGATCCGGGAAAGCACGGGCGTCGGTTGCATGGATTGCGCATCGTCGGCGGTAGTGGGGACCTTGCGGAGCTCTGCGCGCGCTATGACATCGCTCTGATCGTCATCGCCATCCCGTCGGCCACCCCGGCGCAGCTACGTGTGCTCGTACAGGCCTGCATGGCGACATCACTGCCGTTCAAGGTGGTACGGCCAGCGGGTGAATTGATGGACGGAGCTCATCACCCGGTGCCGCTCCGCGACGTGCAGGTGGAGGACCTGCTCGGCCGTCCCGCGGTCGTGCTCGATATGGCGCCAGTCGTGCGCGAGCTGGCAGGCAGGGTCGTCCTCGTCACAGGTGCCGCAGGCTCCATCGGGTCGGAGATCGCACGTCAGGTGGCCCGGCTGGGACCTCGCCAGTTGATCCTGCTCGAGCAGGCAGAGAGTCCGCTCTACTTCGTTCATCTCGAACTGAGCCATGCACACCCGGACATCGACGTGGTGCCCTATCTCTGCGGTGTCACCAACCGGCGGCGGCTCGAACAGCTATTCAATACCTTCTCGCCTGACGTGGTCTTTCACGCGGCAGCATACAAGCATGTGCCCCTGATGGAGGCGCATGTGCTCGAGGCCGTACGAAACAACGTGTTCGGAACGCTACATCTGGCGCTCGCAGCAGCCCGCCACGATACCCGGAAATTCGTCCTGCTGTCGACCGACAAGGCTGTCTATCCATCCAGCGTGATGGGTGCCACCAAGCGTATCGCCGAACGTATCGTGCTCGGGCATGAGGCGCTGAGCGGCTCACGAACCGATTTTCGAGCGGTGCGTTTCGGCAACGTGCTGGGGTCTGATGGTAGCGTGATTCCGCTGTTCCGGCGACAACTGGCTGCCGGTGGCCCGGTCACGGTCACCCATCCGGCTGTCATGCGCTACTTCATGACCATTCCGGAAGCGGTGCAACTGGTCCTGCACGCCGCCAGCCTGCCGGAAGTGGCCGGGCGGATCGCCATGCTCGACATGGGTGAACCGGTGCGCATAATCGAACTGGCCGAGAACCTCATCAGGCTGTCCGGATTGGAGCCACACCGCGATGTGGCGATCACGTTCACGGGACTACGCCCGGGAGAGAAGCTGCGTGAGGATCTGATGCTGGCCTATGAGTCGAGCACGCCGACGAGCACCGCGAAGATCCGGACAGTGGAGAGAGGTAGCGGCAGCGACGCGACTTTGGCCTTGCTCCTTCGCCGGCTTTCGGCGGCGCTGGCTGATGGTGCCGAGACGGAGATGCTTCGCCTGCTGCGAGCCGGCGTGCCGGAATGCACGTCGCCGCTGCGCGAGGTCGCCCCGAGCGATCTGCTGCTCTCCGATGAGCTGGTGGCCGATGTCCTTGCTGCGGACGGGGTGAGAGATGAACGCAGCCGCGAACTGGACCGTGAAGTTGCGCTGCCACTGTCGAGCGAGTGGCGAGCGGTTGGGAACGGCGACCCGGAGCAGGACGTCGACTTCGAGTTCGAGCCGACAACGATCAAGCCGCCGCCGTTCCATGCCGGCATGCGGTCGATCGGGGAACGACTACGTGAGGAGCGCCATCCCGAACTGGCGCGCGACAGAGCCAACATTCCGCCACCGGAGTTGCGATGACACTCTTCCCCGCTCTCTCCATCGGCCGCATGGTCGGCGGCACGGCTGCCGGCCTCGTATTCCTTCTGGCCACCAGCGGACTGATGGCACAATCCACATCAGTCGATATGAGCGCCCAGGCGATGGCTGTGGGCGTGCGTACCAGCACGGTGGGGCCGGCCGCGAACGTGAGCGCATTGCGGCCTGGTGATCACGTCCGCGTCACGGTCTGGCGGTCCCCCGAGCTGAGTGGAGAATTCAGCATCGGAACGGACGGCCGGTTGCAGCACCCGTTCTACAACGACATCGTGGCCGTGGGTGTGACTCCGGAGACGCTGCGCGAGCACGTGCGACTGCGGCTGATGACGCTCGACCAGCACCCCGAATTTCTCGTCGAGCCGCTGGTGCGGGTAGCCGTCGGTGGCGAGGTGCGCACGCCGAACCTCTTCAACGTGGCTCCGGGCACGACAGTCGCCGACGTCATCCTGATGGGCGGCGGAGTGACCGAACAGGGCCGGATCGACAGGATCCGGGTGCTGCGTGACGGCCGTGAGTTGAAGGTCGACCTTCGGAAGCCGGATGTGGGGCAGGCGCTGATGCCGGTCGAGTCGGGCGATCAACTGATAGTTGGCTCGAAGCGGAGCTTCTTCCGCGATTACGTGGTACCGGCAAGCAGCCTTGTGGGAGCCGTGGGCTGGCTGGTCACGATGATAGTGCGCAACTGATCGATCAGCCTGCCGCGAGCGACATCGACGCACGTTTCCGGAGATATCATGTCCGAGATCATACCTCGTTCCGCGCCCGCTTCAATGCCCGGTTCAATCGCCCTCGATGCAAGAGAGACCGGTCGCGCGGGCGCCTCCGGTGCAGCAGATGGCGCGTCGGTCGCCGCGCTGGTGGATCTGCACAGCGTGCGACAGGCTGCCGGCCGACGCCTCTGGATCATACTCCTCACGTCGGCCATCGGACTGGCTGTGGCAGGATGGCTGGTCTGGCACGCGACGCCGGCATACACGGCCACGGCCACCATCCGCATGGCCGATTCCCGACGCGCGCTGGCTGGTAGCCTGGTGGGGAAGTCACCGGACGATGGTGCGATGGAAGTGGATCCTGTGCTGACGGAGATGCAGGTACTGCTCAGCCGCTCCGTTGCCAGACGTGTGGCCACCGGTCCTCTGGGTGCCACGTTGCGCGTACGCCCGTTGAACCTTCCCTCTACGGCGCTCACGAACATCTCCGTCGATTCGGCCGCGCCATCCGACTCGATCGCTCTCCGCTTCAGCGCCGCCGGGGTCACGGCACGTTCCGGCGGCCGGGTGGCGCATGCCGCGTACGGGGCGCCGCTCGATATTGGTGGGGTGACGTTCACGGTACCGTCGCGTCCGGCCGTGACGAATGCCCAGTTACTGGTGCAATCGCTCGACCAGACCGTGCAGAGGCTCGTCCGTGGTACCACGGCGGTGCGCCGCCCCGGCACCAACATCGTCGACGTGACCTTTCGCGGAAACGACCCGGACGTGGTACGGCAGTCGGCGAACAGCGTCGCCCTGGCGTTCCAGCAGGTGAATCGCGAGAGCTCCGTGCAGCAGTCATTGCAACGGCGTGAATTCCTCGGCCAGCGGGTGGCACAGACGGATTCGCTGCTGCAGTTGGCGCGTGATTCGCTCTCCGCCTTCCAGTCCTCGCGTCAACTGGGTGCGACACGGGTGGCGCTCGGCGCTCCTCGCACTGATGTCGCGGCATCCACAGCTGTCGGCGATGCAACGGCAAACCGTCTGGTGGCCGAGGCGAGATTGCAGGCACAACGGCTTCTCGTCACCAGGCTCGAGCGAGCCGTCTCCGATGGCGATGGTGCAGCGATACGGGTCGCGTTGGCGAGCGCGCCGGCCGGTACGGTCAGTCCGATCGTGAGCCAACTGGCCGAGCGTGTGAGTGCGCTGCGGAGTGCGCGGGACTCACTCACCACCGGACGCTGGGCGCACGCGGCGACCCATCCGGACGTTGTAAGGCTGGATACCCTGCTGACTTCAGCCGGTGTCGAGTTGGTTGCCGCTGCCCGTGGACAACTGGGACCGCTGGAAGATCAGGTGCGCGAGATGGGAGTGGCTGCTCGCCGTGATCAGGCCGCACTTGCGGCGTTGCCGCGTCTGCAGGTCCAGGAACAGGGGCTGGTGGAGCGCACCGCGATGTATGAGCGGCTTGCCCAGCAATTGCACGAGGAGTATCAGCGGGCCCAGATCGAGGAGGCGGCGGAGAGCGGCGACATCCAGCTCGTGGATCCGGCGGTCCGGCCTCACACTCCAGATGGTATCCCGGCCATCCGACAGCTCCTGTTCGGACTACTGCTCGGCCTGGGCGCGGGCATCGCGCTTGCCTACCTGCTGGAGCAGTTGGACACGACAATACGTCGAGAGGAGGACCTCGAGGAGCACCTCGGGGTCACGAGCCTGGGAACGGTGCCCTCGTTCGCCGCAGCAGCTCGGGCCAGGCGACCGCACTTTGCCCGACTCCGTCGACGCCGTGCCTCGGCGAACCGGCGCCTGCCGAGCATTGTCCGCCGCGAGGATTCCCCGGCTGACGCAGGCTGGGCCCCGGGTGACGCCTTCCGCGCTCTGCACACCAACCTCCTGTTCTCCGATCCGAGAGGCTTGCCGCGCTCCCTCGTGGTGACGAGTGCGGTGTCCGGCGAGGGGAAGACGACAGTGGCGGTCAATCTGGCAATCTGCATGGCGCAGCACGGCGGACGAATACTGCTCATGGACGGTGACCAGCATCGTCCGCAACTGCACGCGGCTTTTGGAGTGTCGCGGGAGCATGGGCTCACGGAACTCGTGCACGAGGGGTGCCCGTGGCGTGACGTGGTGCATTCCACCGAGTTCGCCCGCCTCTACGTGCTGACCGCCGGTGCGTCGATGGGTCGGGAGCCAGGGCTGCTGCGCAGCATGTCGGTGCGGAGCGCGCTGGTGGAACTGACGCAGGCCTTCGACGTGGTGATCATTGACGGTCCGCCAGTGCTGTACACAGCCGATGCGGCCATGATGAGCGCGGTCGCCGAGGGGGTCATACTTGTCGCCAGCGCCGGTTTCACTGACCGTGCCGACGGTCGTACCGCTGTCCGGATGCTGCGCCAGGTCGGAGCGCAGCTCCTTGGCGCGGTGCTCAATGACCCGGATGCGCACCTTCGCGACCACCACTACGAGCGCTACGGTTACCACCACGAAAACCGGGCGATGGCCAGTCGGTTCTGAGCCATCGGTGTGGTCCGGCCGTCCGCTCCTGGCGCCTGGAAACCGTACTGGCTTCTCTCAGGCCAGTTGAGAGACGATCTCGCCAGCTATCGCCAGCGACGCCGTCGCGCCGGGGCTGGGGGCGTTGACGACGTGAAGAGAGGCTGGTGCGTTCACGAAGATGAAGTCGTGCTCCAGTGTGCCGTCGGGGTGCATGGCCTGAGCTCTCACGCCAGCACCACCTGGCACGAGGTCGTCGCTACGTACTTCGGGGATCAGGCGCTGCAATGCCTGGGTGAATCGTGCCCTGCTCAAAGACTGTCGCACTTCGTGCCAGCTCTGACCGGGATGGCGTCGCAGAAAGCGCCAGAGACCGGGATAGCCCAATGCCGACCCGGCGTCGCGCAGGGAGATACCCGGGCGACCATCATAGCCTTCACGAGCCAGTGCCAGTACTGCATTGGGACCGCAATCCACGCCCCCTCCCACGCGCCTCGTGAAATGCACGCCGAGGAAGGGAAATGCCGGGTCCGGCAGTGGGTATACGAGCTGTCGAACGAGGTGGACGCGCTCGGGTCTGAGGCGATAGTACTCACCCCTGAAGGGAATGATACGCACCGGCGGATGCTCGCCGGCCATCCGAGCCACGCGATCGCTCTGGAGCCCTGCGCAGGCGACCAGGAAGCTGCCGCCGATCTCGCCGCTCGTGGTCTCAGCCACCCAACCAGCCGTGCTGGCCGCACCCGTGCGGCGGAGTGCACACACGCCACTGTCAAGCCGGATCTGGCCGCCGCGCTCGACTATGCCAGCGGCAAGCGCATGGCAGACCGCACGATAGTCCACGATCCCTTCCTCGGGTACGCGGAGCGCGGCGATGCCCCGGGCATGGGGCTCCAGTTCACGCAGGGCTGGCGCGTCCAGCCACTCGAGTCCGACAAGACCGTTTGCCTTGCCTCGCTCCATGGCTGAGCGCAGCCGCGGCAATTCGTCCGGGGAGGTTGCCACAACCACCTTGCCGCAGATGTCATGAGCGATGCCGTGCCGTTCACAGAACGCCCGCATCAACCGTATGCCAGCCGTAGCGAGTCGTGCCTTGCGAGAGCCCGGTAGGTAAGCCAGGCCGGCGTGCAGGACACCGCTGTTATGGCCACTCTGGTGGCTTCCCACCACCGTCTCCTTCTCGAGGACGGTCACTCGAGTACCCGGCCACGTTTCCAGCAGCCGGTACGCGGTGGCCAGCCCTATTATGCCGCCACCGATGACAAGGACGGGATGCTTCTGGTCCGAACGCGACGGAGACAACGGAACCCCCAGGGCAATGTCACACCAGCGACGACAGGTGGTGGCGCGGCCCGACAGCACGTGGCGATGTATCAAAGCTATGGCGAGCACTGACGAGCACGACAGGGGATAGTTGTCCAGATCATGTGTCCGGATCATGTGCCCGGATCCGGGGAAAGCGGCGCGTGCCCGCACCGCTTCTTCCCTCCTCCGACTTGTCCAGTAGTTTCAGCTCTGCCATGTTCGTCCACATGGTGCGGCCACGCGACGCCCCGATTGTGAGTCGCAGGCACGTTACGCGCTGATACAGGCACAGGCGCACGACGCACCCGGTTCGGCGTCGTCACCATATCGCTCTCCCACTCTGCCGAGGTCTGGATCGATGCATCGATTGACCGCCGTGCTCGTCACCGGTCTGCTCTGTTCCGCAACCGTGCTTGCTGCCCAGCAGCCGGGGCGAATCGCCATCGAGAGTTATCAACTGCCCAATGGCCTCCAGGTCGTGCTCGCGCCCAGCCACACGGCGCAGGTGGTGACGGTGGACGTCTGGTACAACGTTGGATCTCGTAACGAGCGGCCCGGACGAAGTGGCTTTGCCCATCTCTTCGAACACATGATGTTCCAGGGCTCGGCGAATGTGAGGAAGGGGGAGCACATGCAGTTGATCGAGCGGGCTGGCGGCAGCATGAATGGAAGCACCACGGAGGATCGCACCAACTACTTCGAATCTGTCCCCAGCAACAGGCTGAACCTGGCGCTCTGGCTGGAGGCCGATCGGATGCGCTCGCTGGCCGTTACCGACAGCAACCTGGAGAACCAACGCAATGCGGTCCAGGAAGAGCGACGCCTGCGAGTGGACAATCCTCCCTATACCAGGGTGCTGTTCGAGGAGACATACACTGCCTTCGACTCATCGACGTGCTTTCCGTACGCCCATTCGGTGATCGGCTCCATGGACGACCTGAACGCGGCGAGGACCGCTGACGTGAAGGCGTTCTTCGATGAGTACTACACGCCGAACAATGCCATCCTCGTCATCACGGGCGACTTCCAGGGGGCCGACGCGAAGCGGCTCGTTGAGGACTACTTTGGCGGTATCCCGAGAGGGAGCAATCCGCCTGACGTGGCCTGCGCCCAGCCGTTCAATACGGGGCAGGTACGCCGCCACATAGTCGACCCCAAGGCGAGCCTGCCGGCGCTGGTGCAGGTCTATCGGGTTCCGGCCTACGACGACGCGGACATGGCTGCGCTGGAACTGCTCGCCACCATCCTGGGGCAGGGCGAGAGCTCGCGGCTCAATCGCGTCATGGCGCGCGACACGAAGGCGGCGGCTGCTGCCCAGGCTCTGCTGAATCCATTCGGACCACGTCGCGGACCGGGCGTCTTCGTCTTCTTCACCATCGCCAACCAGGGCGTTTCGCCTGATTCGCTGGATCGGCTGCTGGCCGAACAGCTCGCCCTGGTGGGTGAGAAGGGTGTCGATGCGGAGGAGCTGACAAAGGCCAAGAACGTCTACAGAGCCGGGATGATAATGCAGCGGCAGACAACCATGAGTGTGGCCGAGGCGTTGCATCGCGCGAACATGTTTCTGGGCTCGGCTGAGGCGGTGAACAGCGAACTCGATCGCTACCTGAAGGTCACAGCCGACGACATCCGGAGAGTGGCGGCGAAGTACCTCCGACCCGAGAATTCGCTCATCCTGTCAGTCACATCGGAGAAGAGCGCGTCATGAACTGCACCCAGCCAATCATGTCCGCGCGTCGTCCGGAAGCCGCGCGCAGCTCGGGTCACATCAGCCTCGTGGCCCTGGGGACGATCGTTGCTCTTGCGTCAGTAGCAGGCGCATCGGTGTCCGGCGCCCAGCGCCCATTCCCCACCTCTCCGCCGCCGGCCGCTCCACTGAGCGCCCCGGAGTTCCCGCCGTTCCAGGAGGCGCGTCTCTCCAATGGACTGCAGTTGGTGCTTGTGGAACGTCACACCCAGCCCATCCTTTCCCTGTCGTTGGCGATGCCGGCGGGGTCGTTCCACGACCCGGGAGGCAAGGAAGGGCTGGCCGACATGGTTGCCGGCCTGCTCACCAAGGGAGCCGGCGACCGGAGCGCCGAGCAGATCGCCGCAACGATCGAAGGCGTGGGCGGGTCCCTTGGAGCGGGGGCGGGAGCTGACTTTCTCACCGTTCGTGCCGACGTCCTGTCTCCTGACGCGGCGCTCGCGTTCTCTCTCCTGTCCGACGTGGTGCGACGTCCGACATTCCCCACCGCCGAGGTGGAACTGGCACGCACACAGACGCTCTCGGGGCTGCAGCTCCAGCTCACCCAGCCGGCAAGCCTGGCGTCACGCTTCTTTGCCCGGAACGTCTACGGCTCCTATCCATATGCCCGCAGTGCGACGCCGGAATCGGTTCGCGGCCTCAGCCGCGAGGATCTCGTGGCATACCAGACGTCGCGACTGCGACCGGATGGCGCCCTGCTCGTGATCGCCGGCGACATCAGGCTGGATGAGGCGAGGAAGCTGGCCGAGCAGGCGTTCAGCGGGTGGACCGGCAGCGCCCCCGCCGGGGCGACGCCCACGCCGCCGCCTGTCCGCCAGCCGACTCATATCGTCCTCGTTCATCGGCCTGGTTCGGTGCAGTCGAACATCATCGTCGGCAACATCGCCCTCGGACCGGCTGACCCCCTCCGCTACGCCACCACGGTCGCCAACCGCATCCTTGGCGGCGGCGCCGACTCGCGCCTCTTCACCATCCTCAGGGAAGAGAAGGGGTGGACCTACGGCGCCTACTCCAACGTCACCCGTCCACGCGGTCCTGGGGTCTTCCAGGCAACGGCCGAGGTACGTACGGCAGTCACGGATTCGGCCCTCACCGAACTCCTCGCACAGCTCCGGCGTCTACGCGCTCAGCCGGTGACCGGGGAGGAGCTGGAGGCGGCCAGGGGATCGCTTGTCGGCAGCTTCCCGCTCACCATCGAGACCGCGCAGCAGGTGGCTGGAGCGGTCTCGCAGGTACGCCTGCTGGGCCTCGGTGCGGACTATCTCCAGCAGTACCGCAGCAGGCTGGCCGCTGTGACCCAGGCAGACATCCAGGCCGCTGCACGTGCCGTGATCCACCCGGACTCGGCGCTCGTGGTCGTCGTCGGCGACGGCGCGAAGCTGTACGACGCGCTGCGGAAGATCGCTCCGGTGCGCATCATCGACGCCGAGGGGGCCCCGCTGACCTCGGACGACCTCGTGGCAAAGGCGTCGACCGTGACGCTCGACCCGCGCGCATTGGTGGCCGGCGTCGACAGCTTCAACGTACTCCTGCAGGGCAGGGAGTTCGGCTTCCAGCGTTACGAGGTGAAGCCCGATGCAGATGGCTACACCCTCGTGGAGAGCTCGAAGCTGGGCCCTGTCGCATCTCAGACGACGACGCTCAGGTTGGACGCAGAACTCAATGTGCGCAGCGTCGAGCAGAACGGAACCATGCAGGGGCAGAAGACGAGCATTCTCGTGAACTATGCCGACGGCAGGGCCACAGGCACCGCATCGATGCCAGCCCCGCCTGCTGGCGCCGTGGCTCCGATAGCGATCGACGCTGAAGTGCCCGCCGGAGTGATCGACGACAACGCTCTCATGATGCTGCTGCCGACAATGCCGTGGACGGCATCGGCGCGGTTCACGTTGCCTGTCTTCACCAGCGGACAGGGCAAATTGGAGAGCTATACGCTGGCCGTCGCCGGTAGCGAGGACGTCGAGGTGCCAGCCGGTACGTTCAAGGCATACAGGGTGGAGGTGACTGGTGGGTCACAACCCATGACGCTGTACATCTCCCAGGACGCGCCGCACCGTCTGCTCAGGATGGCGATCGTCGGCGCGCCAGTGGAAGTGGTGCGGGTCAGGTGAACGCCGTCGGTATAGGCTCCCGTCGCGGCAGTACTAGGGTGTGTACCTTGCTCGTCGGAGGGATAGTCCTTGCCGTTGCCTGCCAGTCACCGGCGGCCGAACGCGCGACGGCACCGCCGCCAGCGCTGGCGGTGGACAGCGCCATGTTGCTCGGGGATCTCGCGCGCCTGGCCGACGATTCCATGCGCGGCAGGGCGTCGGGTACCCGGGAGAACATGCAGGCCCGCGCCTTCATCGCTTCCCGTTTCGACCAGCTCGGCCTCGAAGTGATCGGAGCGGGACGCGTACAGCCTTTCAGCTTCGTGGACCGGCGCGATTCGACGACGATCGCGGCGGCCAATGTGGTGGGGCTGGTACGCGGCACCGAACTGCCGGAACGCTACATGGTAATCTCGGCGCACTACGACCACGTCGGAGTTGGCCGGCCGGTGAACGGCGACAGCATCTACAATGGCGCCGACGACAACGCGTCAGGCACGGCGGCACTGCTCGCGCTGGCTCGCTACTTCAAGGCAAACCCGGCGCGCCATTCGCTGATATTCGTGGGCTTCGATGCCGAGGAGCGTGGCCTTCAGGGCGCGCGAGCCTTCGTTGCCGCGCCACCGGTGGAACTGAGCGCGATCGTCCTCGACGTGAACATGGACATGGTGGGCCACAGCGAGCGCGGGGAACTCTACGCCGCAGGAGCTGCCAGGTGGCCCGTGCTGCGCCCGACGCTCGAGATGGTGGCCGCCAATGCGCCCGTCAAACTGCTTCTCGGCCACGATACCCCGGTACCCTCTCCTGGCGACGACTGGACGATGCAGTCCGATCAGGGGCCGTTCCACCAGGCAGGGATCCCGTTCGTCTACTTCGGTGTTGAGGATCATCCCGACTACCACAAGCCCAGTGACGAGGTGGGCACGATCACAGTCGCTTTCTACGTGAATGCCGTGAGGACAGTGCTTCAGGCCGTGAAGGCGCTGGACGCCAGCGGCATCCGCTGACCCTCTCCGCCGTGATCGCCGATCAGGACGGTGGAATGATCAGTTGTACCTCGTCGCCCTCGCTCACCCGAACCTCGTTGCTGACCGGCTGACGTGACGCGCCGATGGGGTCGACGATGAACTGGAGAGCCGAGATACCGAAGATGAGGTTGGCAGGAATGGTGAAGGTCCTGGTGCTGTTTCCGGTGACCATCCCCAGTCGGATGCGCTGCCCGCCGCGCAGGACGAAGACGTTGTGGTCGAGGAAACTGCGATTCTCCACCCGCACGGTCGTTGGCTCGCGCTCCGCCACCGGCTTGCTGCCGGCCTCGGCGTTCTTCGAGGATGCGCAGCCCGGTACGGCAAACAGGAGCGCCGCGGCCAGCAGTATCCCGATGCGATGAATACGGCGGGTGCCGCTGACCCCGATGGATGCACTGCCGAACATTCTCGAGCGGTGTCTTGCCTGAGCGCAGGCACGCGCAGGCTCGCATACCGATCGAGGTCCTGGTTGGCTGGTGAATTCAGGCATCATGCCTCCGGAAGGAGAGGACGGTTGTTAGCCCCTCCGCATCGGGGCTGGTGCATCTTCTGACTCATGCAACTTATGCGCTCGCCTCCAGGTGAAAGGTAGCCGCGGGTCGTCGGTCATGGTGGAGCGCGCTATGTTGAGGGCATGACCGACAAAGTTCCTGGCGCGCTGCACGCCCTCCTCAATGAGATCGTGGACTACGCCGGCCTCTTCCCGCCCGCCGGGCTGTCAATGCCCGATGCGGTCCACGAGTACGCGTCACATCGCTCAGGCAATGAGCGCTGGATGCTGGGCCGGTTCGTGGTGCCGGCGTCTCGCCTGGACGAGTTCATCGCGGCGATCGCTCCGCTCGACCGGGCAGGCCAGCTGGGGAGCAGGTGGAAATTGAGCGCTCTCGTTGGCCCGGACACTGAGCGGGACATCGCTCGTGTCGCCCAGTTCAACGATGGCAGGGATGGAAGTGTAGTGGACGCTGTCGAGGCCAGGGCGGCGTCGGTGGCAGGGGTGGAGGGGCTCGCGTCGGCGCTACCCAAGGGGATGCACGCCTATGTTGAACTTCCCATCACCGACGACCCCGAGCCACTCGTCGCGGCCGTAGCGGCGGCAGGGCTGCGCGGCAAGGCGCGGACCGGGGGGGTCACTCGCAATCTCGTTCCGACTCCTGCCGCCGTGGCGCGCTTCCTGGCTGCCTGTGCGCGGCACGACCTACCGTTCAAGTGTACCGCTGGCCTGCATCACCCATTCCGCGCTGAGTATCCGCTTACCTATGAGCCGGAGAGCGCGAGGGCGACACTCCTTGGCTTCATCAACGTCTTCATGGCTGCCATCCTGGCCCACGAGAAGGCGCCGGAAGGGTTGCTCCGCGACCTGCTGGAGGAGCCTGGCAGCACCGCATTCCGCTTCGACGACGATGCGGCGCACTGGCGGGAGCACGCCGTGTCGACGGCGACGATCGCTCAAGTTCGCGCTACCTTCGCAATTGCCTTCGGCTCCTGCTCCTTTCGCGAACCGGTTGACGAGATGCACCTCCGCGGTCGCCCGCTGCGCGCCTGAGTGCAGTCGTCTTCTTCCAACCAACCATCGCCGGCATGCTGAACGAGACTCACGATCCCGCGCTGCGCTCCTGGGTGGTCGGTGCGCAGGCGCCGGACACCGATTTTCCCATCCAGAACCTCCCCTTCGGAGTTGCCCGCAGGCGTGGCGATGACGCGGAGCCACGGGTCGGTGTCCCGATCGGCGATCAGATGCTGGACGTCGTGGCTGCTCTCGACGCCGGTTTCGTGGGCGATCGCGACACTGACGCAGCGGTGGCCGCCGAGGCCTGTCGCGGCCGCACGCTCAACGACCTCATGGCCCTGGGTGCCCGTCACTGGAGTGCGCTCCGATTGGCCCTGAGCCGGCTGCTACGCGAAGGGAGCGCGGCTGCTGCCGCACTGGACGCTGATCCGGTGCTGCGCCGGCGGCTGCTCGTTCCGCTGGCCGAGGTCGAACCGATGCTGCCGGCGTCAGTGGGGGACTACACCGATTTCTACGCATCCGTCCATCACGCAACGAACGTAGGTGCCCTCTTCCGGCCGGATAACCCGCTGCTACCGAACTACAAGTGGATTCCAATCGGCTACCACGGCCGGGCCTCCTCGTTGGTGCCTTCGGGTACGCCGGTCCAGCGCCCCAGTGGCCAGACCAAGAAGCCGGACGCAGCGGCGCCGAGCGTGGGTCCGAGCAGGTTGCTGGACTACGAGCTGGAGATGGGATTCTTCGTCGGAACCGGGAATGCACAGGGCACTGCCATCCCGATAGCGGAGGCGGAATCCCACATCTTCGGCCTCTGCCTCGTCAACGACTGGTCGGCGCGTGACCTCCAGGCCTGGGAGTACCAGCCACTGGGCCCCTTCCTGGCGAAGAGCTTCCTCACCACGCTCTCGCCGTGGGTGGTGACGCTCGAGGCGCTCGCTCCATTCCGCGTGCCAGCCTACGAACGGCCGGCCGGCGACCCTGCTCCGTTGCCCTACCTGGAGCAGGCCGGCGACGGCGGCATAGCCGCGACTCTGGAGGTCTGGCTGCGGACCGCGCGGATGCGCGCCGCCGACGCGCCGGCGGTGCGGCTGAGCCGGGGCAGTTTTGCCGACATGTACTGGACCATTGGCCAGATGCTTGCCCATCATGCCAGCAATGGCTGCAACATGCGGCCGGGAGATCTCCTGGCCAGCGGCACGGTGAGTGGTGCATCTCCCGAAGCCCGCGGCTGCCTGCTGGAGATCACACGACGGGGCGCCGACCCGATACAGTTGCCCGATGGCGAGTCGCGTACCTTCCTCGAGGATGGAGACGAGGTGACACTTCGCGGCTGGTGTGAGCGCGCGGGTGCGCGACGGATCGGCTTCGGCGACTGTGCGGGCACAGTGGTGGGCTGAAGCACTGCCATCCGGGGCGCCATGGCCGGTTCCGCGACGCATTGCACGCAGCACTTCGTTTCCTGCTATCTTTCAAATATGCCCATGCATCCGAACAAGCGTCTCATCGTCGTCGGCGACCGTGTGCTGGTGAAGGCGGAGGACGGTGATGAGCGGACAAAGGTGGGTCTCTACCTGCCGCCGACGGCCGTCGACAGTCAGGCTGTGCAGGGGGGCTCGATAGTGGCGACCGGTCCGGGCCTTCCGATGCCCGACCTTGCCGGCGGCTCGGACGAACCCTGGCGCACCGGACCGGCCAGGGAAACGCGGTTCATCCCGATGCAGGCTCGCGAGGGTGATTACGCCCTCTTCTTTCGCAAGGCTGCGGTGGAGATCACGTTCGAGCACGAGCGCTATCTCGTCGTGCCGCAGACCGCCATACTGGCGCTCGTGCGCGAGCGTGCCAGCCATCCGGAGAACGACGAGGAGGAGCCATTCTGAAGCTCCACCTGCATTGCGCGGCCGGAGTGTGTCGTTCTCATGCAAGCAATTGTGACTCTCGACAGGAGTGACCGATCATGTACGATGAACGCCTTGTAGCCCCGATGCGCCTGGAGCTCACGCAGCTCGGCATCGAGGAATTGAGGACGGCCGAGCAGGTGGATGACGTTCTCAAGGAGAGTTCGGGGACCACACTGGTAGTGGTCAACTCCGTCTGTGGATGCGCTGCCCGCAATGCTCGTCCGGCGGTGGGAGATGCGCTCCGCAATGGTGTCCGCCCCGATCGACTCACGACTGTCTTTGCCGGTCAGGATACGGATGCGACGGCGCGCGCCCGGAGCTACTTCACCGGCTACCGTCCGTCGTCTCCCCAGATCGCACTGCTCAAGGACGGCGACGTCGTCTTCATGCTGGAGCGCCACCAGATCGAGGGCAGGTCGGCCGAGATGATTGCCAGTGACCTGCGCGGGGCGTTCGATCGCTGGTGCACCTCTGACGACGCAGCGGTGCAGACTCCCGCCTGAGGTTGGCGCGGGCTGGACTCCATGGTGGTTGGGCTTCACCCGGCGCTGCCTGGCGCTGAGGGTCCGCACTGATAGCCGACGCGGCCTCTCCTCCACCCGGAGCGGGAGGCCGCGTCGTGAGCATAGGCGGCACAGGGCCTGCAAGACCGCTGGTTGGCAAGCGACGCATGCCGCCAGAACTTCCTCGCGCGGCCCGTGCGCGGCGGCCCAATCCGATTGGAGGCAGAGAGCAATGGAGCGCGATCCGAACGACACGAGCCCGTCACCCAACTCGAATGCAGGCAATGGCGGCACGCGCGGCAGCGCGGCGGCGACCGCCAGCGCCGCCAGAGCTGGCAGTGGCACTGCATCAGGCACTCCCGGCGCCGCCCGGGCGCCAGTACACGGCGCGTCCGTGCCGGGACGGTCGGAGCCGGTCGAGCGCACCGTCGACCGCGCCGCGGCGAGAATCGAGGATGCCCGCCATGCGGTGGGCGAGAAGTTCGAAGACGTGAAGCACGCCGCCAGTGAGAAGGCAGGCGAGGCCAGGGAAGCAGTCGGCGAGAAACTGGACGAATTGCGGGACACCGCCAGCGAGCGGCTCAGCGACGCCAGGGAGACGGCTGGCGAGGCGCTGGAGACGGTCAGGGACACCGCCAGTGTCAGGCTCGGCGACGCCAGGGAGCAGTTGGCGGATGGAGCGGCCAAGGCTCGCCACTGGAAGCGAACGGCTGAGCGGAAGCTGGCCGACAGGCTGCACGATGGCGCGGCCCGGCTGCGCGACAGGGCGGACCGGGGCCCGGCGCTTGCCAGCGGCGCACCAGCATCTGCCGGAGCAGCCGTGGATGGCGCGACAGCGGTGGGCGCCTCTGTAGCCGACAAGGCTCAATCCGTGGAGCACACGATTGCCCGCGGTATGGATGCGACCGCCGCCTGGATACGGGAAGGGGATATCCGGACCACGGTGAAGGAGCAGGCGCGGACCAACCCGGTTCGAACTGTCCTCGTCGCGCTGAGCGTGGGATACCTGCTCGGCAAGGTATTGAAGAAGAGGTAGGAGACGTCCGGTGTCCCCGATCTCCGACAGCGATCCGAACTGCGCCGGCCATGCCGAGCGTGCCGGTCGAGCCGGCCGCGTCGAGTATCCGGATCATGCCGGACGCTCGGACCAGGTCGGCGGTGTTGGCCGCACGCAGGAGCGGACGGGCGATCAGCGAGGGGAGGGTGCGGCCGGAACGGACGGCGGGCGCGGGCTGGGGAAGTTGCTGCGAGAGTTGGCGACCGACGCAGCAGCACTTGTCCGACAGGAGGTCGCGCTCGCCCGCCATGAGGTAGCCGAGGTGAGCGGTTCGGTAGCCCAGGGTACGGCGTGGGCCGGCCTGGGTGGCGTCCTCCTGTTACTGGGCGCGTTGGCCCTATGTACCGGGGTCATCCTGCTGGCGGGCGATCAGTGGTTGCGTGGTCGCACCTGGCTGGCAGCGTTGATTGTGACGGTGGCGGCCGCCATTGCTGCCGCCACCCTCGCCCGTATCGGGATGCGGCATCTCGCGCCGTCAAGGCTGATGCCCGTGAGTACCGTCGAATCACTGAAGGAGGACAGGGCATGGCTGAAACGAAAGCTGACGTCCGACGCGACATCGAGATGACGCGCGAGCGGATGTCGCAGACGATCGCCGAACTGGAACGGAGGCTGGATGTGCTGGAAGTGGTGCGCGAGCATCCCTGGCCGTGCATCGCCGTTGCCGCGGGCGCCGGGTTCCTGCTGGCCGGCAGTGGCGCTGACGTGAAGGCCGCTGGGGCGGCTGCATCGGCCAGCGTCGCTGTCACGAAGGGAGCCGGCAGCCGTGTCGCGCCACTGCTCGATACTCTGGTAGCACGTGTGATGGACGGTCTCCAGGAAGTGCTGGAACAGGAGGCGGATTCGCTCGTGGATGAACTGAAGCGGGCGATAAGGCCGCCTACGGGAACCGTGAGCTGACCTCGCTCGGCGAGCCACCGCTGCATCACATCGCGTCCCCCACCTCGCGAGAGATTGCCAGCGGGCCCATGGGCACCCTCGCCGTGATCGCCCTCCCGGCGATATTCATTGGCGTCATCTTCCTGAATGCGTCGCTGCTCTTCATCGTGCAGCCCCTGTTCAGCAAGCTGGCCCTTCCCTTGTTGGGCGGGGCGCCGGCGGTCTGGAATACTTCCATGCTGGTCTTCCAGTCGCTGCTGCTCGGTGGGTACCTCTATGCCCACGTCACGAGCCGATGGCTGAGGCAACGACCACAGTTGGCGCTACATGCGTCGCTTCTCGCCCTGTCGCTGCTCGCGCTCCCGATCGGCATCCGGGCCGGTTGGGCACCTCCCGCCGACGGGGCGCCGGTGCCATGGCTGGTGATGCTGATCCTGCTGGGGTTGGGAGCCCCATTCCTTCTCCTCTCCACCGGCGCTCCGCTGCTGCAGCAATGGTTTTCCCGCACCGACCATCCTGACGCTGCCGATCCGTACTTCCTGTACGCCGCCAGCAACGCTGGCAGCCTGCTGGCCCTGCTGTCATATCCGTTCCTCGTCGAGCCCCTGGTCGGCCTGGAAGTGCAGCGCCATGCGTGGAGCGCGGCCTACGCTCTCACCACGCTGTTGATAGTGGTATGCGGTGCGATCGCGATTCGCAGGTCAACCGCGCAGGGAACGACTCACGCCGAGCGAGCGGCGACCGCGGCTGGTAGGGCCAGCGTTGATCCGGTTGCGACTGTGCGATGGCGGCGCAGGCTCTGGTGGGTTCTGCTGGCCTTCGCGCCGTCCAGTCTCCTGCTCGGGGTGACCACCTACCTGAGCACGGACGTGGCCGTGGTGCCGCTGCTCTGGGTGGTTCCGCTGGCTCTCTACCTGCTCACCTTCATCCTCGCCTTTGCCCGGCACCGGCTCCTGGCCCCCCAACTGGTGTTGAGGCTGCAGCCATTGCTGTTGCTGCCACTGGTCGCTGTCATCTTCGCCGGGCGTGCTGGTGATGTGCGGTTGATGGCGCCCCTGCACCTGCTGCTCTTCTTCGTCACGGCGCTCGTCTGCCACGGCGAACTGGCGCGGCTACGTCCGGGCACGGCGCATCTGACCGACTTCTACCTCTGGCTGTCGGTGGGCGGAGTGCTGGGTGGCGTGTTCAACGTGCTGATCGCACCTGTGCTCTTCAGTCGCGTGCTGGAGTACCAGATCATTCTCGCGCTGGCCTGCGCACTGAGGCCCTGGCCGTCGGTGGCTGGTGATCGCGCCCGGCGGCTGCTGATCGGTGACGTCGTCTTCCCGCTCGCCCTGGGAGTCGTCATCGTATCGGCGCTCCATTACAGGGGGTACTGGCATCCGCTGCTGGCCATCTATGCGGTGCCTGCGCTCGGTGCGCTGGGGGCCGTCGCCTGCGTGTTCTTCATAAGTCGTCCGCTGCGGCTCGCCCTTGGCGTGCTGGCTCTGCTGGTCGCCGGCTGGGTGGGAGGGGCGGCCGGACAGCGCCCGATGCTGAGCGTGCGCAGCTTCTTCGGTGCGTATTCGGTGCAGGATCTGGGTAATGATTACCACTCGCTCAAGCATGGATCCACGTTGCACGGTGCGCAGAACCTGCGACCGGATCACGCCCGGGAACCGCTCACCTACTACGGCCTGAGAGGGCCGCTCGGCGACATCGTTGGCGCCGCCCGCCTGGCCCGCCGGCCACTGGCGATCGGCGTGGTCGGGCTGGGCACCGGCTCTGTGGCCTGCTATGCCCGGCCCGGCGATCGATTCACCTTCTACGAGATTGATCCGCTCGTTGTCACACTGGCTCGTGACGAGGGACTCTTCACCTATCTCGCGAACTGCACGCCCGATGCTCCGATCGTACTCGGCGACGCCAGGCTGGCCCTCGCGCGGGACAGTGCCGCCCGATACGACGTGCTCATCCTCGACGCATTCAGCTCCGACGCCATCCCGGTGCATCTTCTCACTCGTGAGGCGATGCAGCTATACCTCTCACGTCTGTCACCCTCCGGCGTACTGGCCGTACACATCAGCAATCGTTACCTGAACCTCCGGCCGGCGCTCGCCAACCTGGCCGCCGATGCCGGAGTCCCGGCGCTCCTGGGCGAGGACCGCCAACTTCCGCGAGAACAGACGCGACGCATGTACTCGGCATCAGTATGGGTGGCTGTCACACATGACGCCGACATACTGGAAGCGCTGGCCATGCGCGACCGCTGGAGGCCGCTGCCGGCATCCGCCGGGGAACGCGTCTGGACCGATGACTACTCGAACGTGCTTGGCGCGCTCGTTCGTCGTCCGCTGTTCCGCTGAGCCACGGGAATGCCGCCCGCGTGTGGCAGCCGTCAGCCGGCGTAACGGAGCCAGCGGAACAGCTCGCGCAGAGTCGGGCGCTTTCCGTACATCAGCAGACCCACGCGGTAGATGCGGGCAGCGAACCAGATGGATGCCACGACCGTGAGAGCGATGCCGAGCAGGACGAGGCCAAGCTCGGTCGTGCTCACCGTCGTCAGGGTGAGACGCAGGGGCATTATCACCGGAGCCGTGAACGGTATCCAGGAGACGATCTCCGCCAACCGGCTGTTCGGATTCTGCATCACCGGCTGGAGAAAGAGGATTGCCGCGATGAGCAGGAACGTCACCGGCTGGGCGGCTTGCTGGGCTTCCTGGTCACTGTTCACCATCGCGCCCACCGATGCGAACATCGTCGCATAGAGCAGGAATCCGAGGACAAAGAAGAGAAGGAGTACCAACATCATTCCGACCGCGATGTCCGGTAGCTGGAATGGAATGGCAGGCAGCCCTGCGGCGGCCATGATGCCTTCCCGATAGCGAAAGAGCAGTACCGAGGCCAGCGCCCAGGCCAGCATCTGCGTCAGCCCGACCGCACCTATGCCCAGCACCTTGCCGGCCAGTAGGGTGTCGGCACGGGCACTGGAGAGAACCATCTCGGCCACCCGGGTCTGCTTTTCCTCCTGGACACCGCGCATCACTGTGAAGCCATACAGAAAGATCGACATGTAGAGGAGTAGTGCCACGACGATCCCGAAGATCAGGCTGACGGTACCCGACCCGCCGCGCCCGCGTTCGTTGAGCCGCTCGGCGTCCAGCGATAGACGGGTCTCGGTAAGGCTGCGTACCCTGTCAGGATCCAGCCCAGCCGTTTCCAGCCGGTAAGCGAGGACGCTCTGCCGTACGGCGGCTCGCAACTGTTCGATGTCGGAAATGGACGACGCATTGCGTCCTGCATACCGTGCCGACCTGCCAGCCGTCGTAGCGCTATCGAGCACGAAGTAGCCCTGTAGCCGTTGTGCCACCACGTCATGTGTGGCGGTGGATTCGGCGGCAGCGAGATCCCCGGGCGCGACCGTCACGACACGAGTGGCGGAGGTGTCACCAGCCACACCGCCATTCAGCTCGAGTGCTATCCGTCGGCCGATGTCGGTGCCCGTGGCATCCAGTATCGCGACATGATTCACGTCGGCAGAGGCCTTGGTGCGCGAGCCGAGCAACGGCGGTACGAAGATGATGGCGACCATCAGCAACGGTCCGAACACCGTGGCAAAGACGAACCAGCGCGAACGCACCCGTTCCAGATACTCGCGCTTGAACACCGCCAGGAACTTACGCATTGACGGTCACCTCATCGACCAGGTTGGCCGCGCCCACGCGTTGGAGGAATATCTGGTTGAGCGAAGGCTGCACCAGCTCGAACCTCCGAATCGGGGCACCTGCTTCCACCAGACGTGCCAGTAGCTGTTGGGCCGAAGCACCCGGAGCCAGTTGAAGCTCGAAGAACCGACCGGAGTCATCCACTTCTGACACCAGTGTGCGGTCGGAGAGAAGGGCTGACACCGCAGGCGGCGCGGCGCCGTCCAGGCCCAGGGCCACATGATGCTGGCCGTGTGCGCTCCGGACCTCGGCTATGGGACCGTCCACCACCTTGGTGCCGCGCGCGATGATGCAGACATGGTCGCAGAGCCGCTCCGCGCTATCCATCAGATGCGTGCTGAAGACGACGGTGCGGCCACGCTCGCGAAGTCCGACCACAGTGTCCTTGAGCGCCTGGGTGTTGATCGGATCCAGGCCGCTGAATGGCTCGTCCAGGATCACCAGTTCCGGTTCGTGGAGGACAGTGCCAATGAACTGCACCTTCTGCTGCATACCCCGAGAGAGTTCGTCGATCTTCGCCGTGCCCCAATCCTTCTCCGCCGTGCGCAGCCCGAGCCGGTCCAACCACTCGCCTATCCGACGGTCGGCAGTGCGTCGATCAACCCCCTTCAACTCGGCGAGAAAACGCAGTACGCGCCGTACCTGCATCTTCCGGTAGAGACCACGCTCCTCCGGTAGGTAGCCAACCCGGTCGGTGATGCCTGATGAGTCGAACGGCTGACCGAGAATGCTGATCTGGCCGGTGTCGGGGGCGATGATGTTGAGCAGCATCCGGATGGTGGTCGTCTTGCCAGCTCCGTTGGGGCCGAGCAGGCCGTAGACCGTGCCCTGTGGCACGGTGAGCGACAGGTCGCGCACGGCCAGATGGTCTGCGAAGCGCTTGGAGACGCCGCGAACCTGGATCGCGGGAGGGGTCATGAGGCCTTGAACGGAAGGAGACGGGAGGGTGTGCTGGTGCCGGCTGCTGGACGCGGCTGGAAGATGCCATGGGCGAAGCCGCCTGTCATGCCGCGGTAATGCTGAGGGGCCAGGGCGACTACCGTTGCGATGGACTGAGCGCCATGTTCAGGCTCATGTCGTCACCGCCTGTCGTAGCAACTGGACGCGCCCTGCGCCTGGTCGGTCACTCGCTCACCTACGCACTCGTTCTCGGCATTGTTTCCGGTTGCGATCGGGGCGGCGAGGGTAGGCAGGGCGCAGTGCGTGCTGCCGCGCCGCTGGAGCTGTTCACTGCCGGCGCACTGGCGCAACCACTGCGAGCCGCTGCCGACAGCTTCGCCGCTGTCACGGGCACCGCTGCAGCGCGACTGGAAGCGGCCGGCTCGCTGGAGACAGTACGCAAGCTCACCGAACTGCGGCGGATTCCGGACGTGGTCGCGGTCGCCGACGCCGAGCTGATTGCCGGGCTGCTGATGCCGGATCTGGCGACGTGGTACGTTGTGGTGGCCAGCGACCGGATGGTGCTGGCGTACACCGACCGGTCGCGCGGCGCCGACAGCATCAACCTCACCAACTGGCCGGAGGTAATCACTGGTGAGGGTGTGGAGGTGGGCCGGAGTGACCCGGATCGTGACCCCGCTGGCTATCGCGCGCTACTGGCGATGAAGCTCGCCGAGCGGCAGTTGGCCCGCCCGGGGCTGGCGGAGCGACTGCTGGAGCATGCACCAGTACGACTGATGCGTCCAAAGAGCGCCGACCTCGTGGCATTGCTCCAGACGGGTGAGGTGGACTACACCTGGTCGTACGCGTCCACGGCCCGCGCGGCGGGTCTGAAGATGCTGGAGCTACCAGACGTCGTGAGTCTGGGCGACGCGGCGCTGGCGACGACGTATGCAGCCGAGAGCGTGGCTGTCGCCGGGCGGGCGCGCGGTGACACGCTGGTGATCCACGGTCGCCCGATCCTCTTCGCGCTGACCGTCCCGACTGGCGCCCCGCATCCGGATCGGGCGGTGGAGTTCGTGGCCTGGTTACTGGGCGTGGACGGTCAGCGGGTGCTTCGCGCGGCGGGGCTCGATCTGCTGCCGCAGGCGCTGGTGGTGGGCGAGTTGGCGCCAGCGATGATAAGGCGTGCCGCGGGACCGGGAGCGACCGATCCGGTGAGCACGAGATGAGCGACAGCATGGAGCCACGTATGCGCGATACCCAAGTCAGTACGGCGACATGATAAAGCCATGAGAGCGACAGCTAGCCGGCCAATCGGTGCTACCCGGTCGTTCGGCCGCGCAGCCGTGGCCACCGTTGTCGCCGCCTGTCTCGGCTCGGCGCTCCTGTTATTCATCGCCGCACCCTTGCTCAGACTCACCATGGAGGGAGGCGTGGCCGGGGTTCGCGGCCTGCTTGGGGACGACGCTGAGTTGCGGGCCTCGCTCGTCATGACGGTGGCGACCGCCACTGCCGCCAGTGTGATCGGAGCGCTCAGTGGGACACCGATCGCCTGGCTGCTGGCACGGCGTCGCTTCCGCGGTCGCGCACTCCTCTCCTCGCTCTTCGACCTGCCACTCCTTCTGCCGCACCCGGTGGCCGGCATCGCTCTTCTCCTGGTCCTGGGCCGAGATACGGTAGCCGGAGGCACCCTTCTGGCGGCCGGACTACGCGTGGTGGGAAGCCCGCTGGGGATCATCGCGGCCATGCTGTTCGTCTCCGTGCCGCTCTATGTGAGCGGCGCCACGGAGGCCTTTGCCCGCGTGGACCCGCGGCTGGAAGGAGTCGCGCGGACGCTGGGTGACAGCCCCTGGCGCGCCTTCCGCCGCGTCACCCTTCCACTGGCCGGCCGCGGGCTCATGGCCAGCGCGATCGTCATGTGGGCTCGCGCGGTGAGCGAGTTCGGGGCGATAGTGATCCTGGCATACAACCCGAAGGTGGCCAGCGTACTCAGTTTCGATCGCTTCACCACTTACGGTCTTCCCGGGGCACTGCCGGTGGCGGCAGTGCTCGTCCTGCTCGCTCTCGGACCGCTGGTGGCACTGCGCAGCCTGCGGACGACGGCGGGCGTCGAGTACTGAGCGGCCGCCACCGCGCCGCGTCAACCAGATCCCTCGTTACTTGCTGCAACTTCGCGGACTCTCCCTCACCGCTGGCGGCTTCAGGCTGGGCGACATCTCGTTCGCGATTCCGGCGGGCGCCTATGGCGTTGTGATCGGGCCGGCAGGCGCCGGGAAGACAACCTTGCTCGAGGCTATCGCGGGGCTGAGATCAGGCGTGCAGGGATCGGTGGCGATCGGCGGCGAGGATGTGAGCCGACTGCCGCCCGAGGCGCGTTCGGTCGGCCTCGTCTACCAGCATGCGCATCTCTTCCCGCATCTCTCGGTGGCTGCGAATGTGGCCTACGGAACTACTGGTGAGGCGGGGTTACGCGAGGCAACAGCGCTGCTGGCACGATTCGGTGTTTCCGAACTGGCCGAACGGCGAATCGGGTCGCTTTCCGGCGGCGAGCGGCAACTGGTAGCACTGGCGCGAGCCCTCGCCCGTCGACCGCGTCTGCTACTGCTGGATGAGCCGTTCGGGGCGCTGGACCCGGGTCGTCGACGTGGCGTTCGGGCCGCCGTGCGCGCGCTGCAGCGCGAGTGGGCGCTCACCACGCTGCACGTGACCCACGACTTCGCCGAGGCCGATGTACTGGGCGACGTGCTGGTGGTGCTGGAGGGTGGCCGGGTGCGACAGGTGGGCGAACCGGCGGAGGTGTTCAGCCGGCCAGCGTCGGCCGCGCTGGCGGGCTTCCTGGGCGCCGAGAACGTGCTTGCCGGGGTGGTACGCGACGGTGAGGGCTCGTCGTACCTGGTCGGCGTCTCTGCGTCGTCGTCGGTCCCGTCGCCCGACCGACTGCCGACGGAGTCTCGCCTGCTCAGTGTGGACGTCGGCCCGTTGCTGATGCATGCGGTGGGGGATCGCGCGGCAGGTCCGGTGCATGTGGTCGTGCGAGCCAGCGACATAGTGCTCGAACGGCCGATGTCGGCGGGAGAGGTGCATCATTCGACGTCGGCGCGGAATGTTTTCCCGGCGAGGGTGGCGGGGCGATCGAGCGTCGGGCCGGTGACAGAGGTGATGCTCGATGTGAATGGCGTGTCGCTGGTGGCGGCCCTCACCACTCGCTCGGCAGAGGAGCTCGAGCTGGCCGAGGGCGATGAGGTGTTGGCCAGTGTGAAGGCGCTGGCGGTGCATCTCTGCTGAGGTTGCGGATGGGGCCGACTGGAGCCGAACGGGATTGACCTGACGCCAGTTCGTTCCGCCATACATCGTTCAGTCGGATGAATTGACTGAAGACGACGGAGGGATCCATGTCCACGGATGCTGGTCGGCTGGTGACCAAGCACTACGATCGCGGGGTGGCCGCGTCGGCGATGCTCGATGCGATCATGGAGGAGTTGACGGCCACGGGTCACGACCTGGGCGAACTGACGTGGCAGGCGCTGGAGCGGCTGGACCAGTTTCACGTGGGCGGCGGAAGGACCACGCTGGCGATGGCGCGGCGGGCCGGCATTGGCCGCGGCGAACGCGTGCTGGATGTGGGCGGTGGCGTGGGCGGGCCGGCGCGCACGCTCGCAGCCACGCTCGGCTGCCACGTGACGGTGCTCGACCTGAGCGAGGCCTACACCGAAGTTGGCAGGTCGCTCACGCGTCGCATGCGGCTGTCCGACCTGGTGGAGTTCCGCGTCGGCAACGCTCTCGACATCCCGCTCTCCGACGAGAGCGTGGATGTGGCCTGGACGCAGCACAGCACGATGAACATCGAGGACAAGGAGCGGCTCTACGCCGAGCTGCATCGGGTGGTGCGGCCAGGCGGGCGGCTGGCAATGCACGAGATCGTGGCGGTCGAAGGCGCCGAACCACTACACTTTCCGGTGCCCTGGGCAGCCTCTCCGGAGATCAGTTTCGTTCGTACTGCGGCGGCCACACGGGCCACGATTGTGGCGGCCGGATTCGTGGAGCGAGCATGGGAGGACACGACTGTCTCCTCAATAGCCTGGATGCGGGAGATGGCAGAGCGCGCTGCGGCGTCGAACCGTTCGTCGCAAGTACAGAGAGTATTGCTCGGACCGGGCTTCGCTGAGGCGTTCCGGACTATCCGGCGCAACCTCGAGGAAGAGCTTGCGTCTGTGGTGGAGGGTGTGTTCCGGCGTCCTTGATCTGGTGCGTTTGGGGGGAACGACGGGATGGCGGGACGCGCTTGATCCTGACCGATTGCGGGCTCGCGGTCGGTACTTCTTGGTGGTGGTGCTGGTAATCCTGTCAATCCTGCAGATCCTGCCCGGAATTGTTCTTGACGGGATTAACGGGATCAACAGGATGGGCGGGGCGCTACTGGAGGCGGGTCGGTCGTCCTCGGCCGGTCGGCGACTTTCTGTTGGTGGTGTTGGTAATTCTGTCAATCGCCTTCGCGATCGGCGGGCGGCGTGCTCTGCCCGAGCGACTTCCAGCGCTGTACCACGGAATCCGGCAGCAGCATGTTGTCGGCGATGTCCGCGATCTCGTCGGCATCGCGCCAGGCCATCTCCAGTTCGGCAAGTTCTCCTTCCATGGCGGCGCGCTCCACATCCTCGTGGGCTGCCATCTCGAGCGCCAGTCGGACGGCGGGCGGGAGGAAGCGCAGGGCGCCAGTATCGCCCCAGAACTGCTCCCGTCCCCACTCCCGAGTCCGTGTGGCAGCGGAGGCAAAATAGCGCGAGGGGTCGCCGGCCGATTCCAGCAACTCCACCGCCTCGCGAATTCGCCGCTGGGTGGCACCGGCTCTGTTGATGCGCGCGAGCAATCGACCGGCAGCCATCTCCGCCGATGCGCCGCTCAGGGTGACGTGCCCCTGACCGCCGGGAAGATTCATGTAATTGTGAAGCTGACGGTGCCAGGGCACGTCATCGCGCAGGCGGCCGTAGTAGGGAACGTCGAGACCCCAACCCCCTTCGCTCGCCGGTCGCTCGATCAACCGGACCGTCTGCAGTTGGTCGAAGTTGACCCTCATACGCCCACCCTCGGGATGCGGCAGCACGAGCGCGCCGCGCGAGGCAGCGACGATCGCCCAGCCTTGCACCACGACGTTCCCCAGCAGGAAGACGCTTCCGGCGGCCATGCCTATCAGCGGGGCTCCGACGAATATGGTGGCGCCGGCCGCCACCGCGGCTCCCGTGCGTATCGCCGTCCGGCGACGTCGCCGCCCGAACTGGTCGCCGTAACGCCACGCCGCCAACTCCGGGCGCAGCGGTGCACCGATGCGTACCAGCTCCAGGCCGTCGTCCACCCGGGCCAGCCCCACATTGTCGGTGGCCACCCGTTTGCGGCTGTCCCGGTAGCGCCGCTCACACTCCTCCACCGCCTCCCACCGCTCCTCCAACGGCGTCAGGTTCCACCGCTCGCAACGGGTGCACACTGCCCACAGACGCCCCTTGCGGGCGTCGAACGCCAGGCGGCGGCCGACGGGGAAGCTCTCGATGCTCTGATTGACACCGAGAGGGGTATGACAGAAGATGCAGGACGAGTACACGGGCGATTGGTCGTGGAATGGGGACTCAGTTCCGGGGAGCGCGGTGCGGTTGGCGCTCCGTTTCAGCCCCGCCAGTCGTATCTTGAGTAACGGACTCAGCGCGGCCGCCAGGGCGGCGCAGCGCCACTATTCTTCACGCCGGACCACACCCATGCTCTCGACAACCACCGAACTTCGCGCCGTGGGCGCCGCCACGATCCGCGCGATTGCTGCCGTCGCCCTGCTTGGCATGTCGGCGCAGGTCTTCCCGCTTCAGGCCCAGGCCGCAGCGGGAGTGCCGAAGTCCACCGCCGACGATCCAAAGGTGAAGGCGGCCCTCGCCACTCTCAAGGCCGACAACGCCTGGACGCTGGACCAGCAGGCATCGATCTGCGAGATCGCCGCGCCACCCTTCAAGGAAGCAGCACGTGCCGCCGAGTTCAAGAAGCGCCTGGAGGGACTGGGCCTGAAGAACGTGCGCATCGACAGCGAGGGGAATGTGATCGGCGAGCGGCCGGGTACCGGCAAGGGGCCGACGGTGCTCTTCTCAGCCCACCTCGACACCGTCTTCCCCGAGGAGACCGACGTCACGGTGAAGCGTGAGGGAACACTGATGACCGGCCCCGGCATTGGCGATGACTGTCGGGGGCTTGCCGTGCTGCTCTCCGTGGCGCGCGCGCTCAACAGCGCCGGCGTTCAGACTGACGGCAGGATTCTCTTCGTCGGCACCGTCGGCGAGGAAGGGCCGGGCAACCTGCGTGGCGTGCGTCATCTCTTCTCCTCCCCGATCAAGGACAGCATCGACTACTTCATCTCCGTCGACGGGGCGGGGATGGGGACGACGATCGCGGCGGTCGGCAGTCATCGCTACCGGGTCACGTACAAGGGTCCCGGCGGACACAGCTTTGGCTCCTTTGGCATGTCGAACCCGATTCATGCGCTGGGCAGGGCGATCGCCAAGGTCAGCGAACTGCAGGTACCGGCGGACCCCAAGACGACCTTCAGCGTTGGCATCATCGCGGGTGGCACGTCGGTGAACTCGATCGCTTTCGAGGCGAGCATGGACATGGACATGCGCTCCGAATCGGAGGCCGAGCTTCAGGCGCTGGACAACCGGTTCCAGAAGGCGATTCGCGATGCGCTGGCCGAGGAGCGCGCACGCTGGCCGAACTCGAAGGCCGCGCTGGACATGGTCATCGACACCATCGGCATTCGCCCTGCCGGCTCCCAGCCGATCTCGGCGCCCATAGTCCAGGTCGCGCTGCAGGCTGCGAAGTCACTCGGCGTCACCAGCCCTACGGGTGCCTCCAGCACCGATTCAAACATCCCCATCAGCCTGGGAGTGCCAGCCATCACGATCGACGGTGGCGGACAGGGGCGCGGTGCGCACAGCGCCTCGGAGTCGTACGATGATGGCCCGACGGGCTGGCAGGGACCGCAGTGGGCAGCGTTGATCGTCACGACGCTCGCCGGACTCAGCTATCTACCTGCCACGCTCCAGTAACCCTCATCGGGGGCGAAGTCGGTCGCCGGGTGGGCTGGGTGTCCAACCACCAGGGCCATGCGGAAACGGCCGTCGACATCATCGGCGAGGTCGCTTCTGGGAATGCGGATGGTGACCGTCTTCCCCTCGAACACCGCAGGCACGCCCGTGAACTGCTTGGTGCCAGCGTGCACCAGCGTCATGTGCGTGCCGCCCACGTCGCGCAGTGAGAGGTACATCTCGGCGCCGATGCCGGCGTTTCCGCCAAACTCGTCGGCCGCTGCGGGTATGCCGGTTGACTCATTCTCGTCCAGGTCGAAGTCGATGAACCCATCCAGCGAATTGAGCTGGTTGGCCGACCAGGGAACGACGGGCGCGTCGAAGATGAGGACGAGGGTCAGGGCGCGCTCATCGTAGCTGCCGCTCACCTGGACAATGTCCGGTGCGCCCAACTCGGCTTCGCCAGCCACACGATCGTTGACCGGGTCGGTGAAGCTGAAATTGGCGGACGAGCCACCACCGACGCTTCCGCCTGCGCCGAGCCCACCGCCGCCCGCGGACTGGGTCGGGAAGTACTCGTTGTTGTCGCAGCCGAGTGTGAATGCGGCCAGAGCGAAGCCGAGGGCCGCGGTGATCCTGAACGATCGACGCTGGAGCATGGCGAAATCGAGTGGTGAGTGCGGTCATCCGTTCCGGGCTGTCTGCCACGGAAGAGGACCCTCACCCTTGACGCGCGATCGGCTATCGAGGCAACCTCTACACCAGTAGCGGGATCACATCGCCTCCAGTGCTTCCACCCCGATTGTTGGCAACCAGGGGAGCAGTTCGTACTGCGCCATGCCGCGTTTGTGGTACGGATCGCCGTCCCGTATCCGGTCCAGCGACGCCTGCGCATCATCATCCGGTACCCGCAACAGGAGGATGCCGCCGCTACGAGGGTCGACCGGCCCGGACGCCAGCAGGATGCCGGCCTCGTGCAGGCCACGCAGATAGGCGCGATGTTCGTCGGTGACGGTCACAACCTCGTCCAGCGGACGACGGTAGCGGATGATGGCCAGTGCGTACATGGGTCGGGCGAGTGCGGGATGAAAGGACAGGAGTAAGGCCGAACTGTAGCGCCCGAGGATGGCGCCGCGGTAGTCCCCGGGGGCGTGGTCAACCACTGCCGGGTTCGCAGTTCCTGGCGGCGCACCACGGTTGTGTGGCGGGCCTGCCGCTCGGGGCATGGATTCCCGCGTTCGCGGGAATGACGCGGGCGACTCGGCGCATGGGTTCCCGCGTTCGCGGGAATGACGACATCAGGTTGTCATCCCCGCGAATGCGGGGATCCATGTTCTACCTGCCAGTATGCGCACAGAGTCGAGGCTGCCGGAAAACGCTCTGTGGCCCGCGGCTAACCCAGCCGCTTGACGGCGCCGATGAAGAGTATCGTGCCGCTCAACCGGTCGCGGATGGCGAAGACGAACGGCCGATCGACGGAGAACGGCGCTGGCATGGAGGTGACTGTCGCGCCTACCGTGGTCACGGCAGCGGCTTCGGTACCCACCTCGTCGACGGCGAGAAAAACATCCTGCTTCACGAAATCGAGCTCGATGTTGTCGGTCTCGCTGAACAGGCGGCTGAAGTCGGCCTGGCGGGTGAAGGCAATGCCCATTCCCATGCCGGTGAGTACGTCGTTCCACTTCCCGGAGTACTTCAGCGTGAACTTCGGCAGCACCACCTCGCGACCGGCTTCATGCATCGATCCGATGAGTGTCGACCAGCGCTCCGGTGTGAGTCCGACAATGAAGTCGTCAACCGACTGCCCGCGCTGTGGCAGCATGATGGTCATCGCATAGGCGCCGTTCCCGTACGCCAGTTCGCCCACCGTTGCCGTCGCGTCGCCGCCGAGCAGCATCGGCATGTTGGAAGCGTGCATCAGCGGCACCGTGCGGCTCACGCCATCATCGCCGAGGAAGGGGCCGGGTGTGGTGCGCGCGGCGTCGAAGCGTGCCCGCCATTCTCCCTTGAAGTAGAGGGCGTTGAGCAGGAACATCACATGGTCGTCGTCGATCTCATCGAGCACCTTGGGAATACGGCCGTTGGTCTTCTCCGACGCCCATCCGTTGATCTCGGCCAGCGACGCCTTCTCCTGACCGAAGTCCAGGGCGCGCAGCGCGGCGTCGAAGTAGTCCTGACTGGTACGGGCGAAGGCCGGCGCCACCTGAAGGTTGTTGCGGTAGAAGATCGCGTTGGCGCTGGTGAGCTGGATGGATGGGTCCAGCCCGGCGAGCAACTTCCACAGATCCCGGTAGGCGGTGTTGATATCCGCTTCCGACTCGCCATCGAGGCCGAGGGTGCTCCGCATGGCGTCGTAGGTGGCACCCGCGGCGCCGTTCATCGTCATGCCCAGCGCCACCGAGGCGCTGAACGGGGAGATCGCCACGTTCTCGCCGGCCGGCATGGCCTGGTTGACTGAGCGGAATAGCGAGATCGAGAAGTGGTTTCCTGCCACCACAGCGCTCCGCTCGGCGGCAGTGAGCTGCCGCGGCAGTTCCGTCATCATGGGTGGCGATGCATTCTCGCCAGGCGACGTGGGCCCTCCGCAGGCCGCGACGGCGAGCGCGAGGGCGGCCGACGCGATCGGGAGGAGCGCACGTCGGCGCGTGCCCTGCAACTGAAGAGAGGAAATGGACGACATCGATGACTCCTGATCATGGGGGACATGAAGCTGACCCCGGCAGAGCGGCGACCGTCACCCGGTCGTGAACCGTCACCCGGTCGTGAACCGTCACCCGGTCATACACCTCAGCTCCTGGCTCGCTCCTCGAACTGGTCGAGCGCTCGCGAGAAGGCGTCCGCCGGAAGGAGGGCACACTTCACCCGCGCCGGTAACCGCGCCACGCCGGCCAGGGCGCGTAACTCGCCGAGTGTCGGGTCGTCGCGCGACGCGGGATCGCCGTGCATCATGGACGAGTAGCTTGCGAGGATCACGCGAGCGTCGTCCACACTGCCGCCGCGAAGGGCACCGGTGAGCATGGACGCGGCGGCCTGGGAGATGGCGCAGCCCTGGCCGGTGAATCGAGCCTCGCGAACTGTCGTGCCGTCCATCGCGAGGTAGACGATGAGCTCGTCTCCGCAGAGAGGGTTGCGGTGCGTGATCGTCACGTCAGCGTCGTTCAGCACGCTCCTGTTGCGCGGGCTGCGGTAGTGGTCCAGGATGAGTTCCTGGTAGATGGCCTCGCTACGGGCGCTGACGCCGGCTGCGCGGGTGCCAGCCACTGCGTCGTCAGTCACTCGCGGAACCGGCGACCGCGAACAGCGCCGCCGCGCGCTGCAGCCCACGCATCAGCGCGTCCACGTCGCTCTCGTCGTTGTAAAGGTAGAACGATGCCCGAGCCGTGGCCGGTACATGCAGCCGTCGCATGAGCGGCTGGGCGCAGTGATGCCCGGCGCGGATGCAGACACCGTCGGCGTCGAGGATCGTGGCGAGGTCGTGTGGATGGACGTCGGCCATCGTGAAGCTCAGCACACCGCTGCGCTCGGCGGCCGGCGGTCCGTAAATGGTGAGGCCGTCCATTGCCGCCAGCCTGTCGGTGGCCAGGGCCAGCAGGTGGCGCTCATGGGCCAGGATCGTATCCAGCCCGATTCCGTCCACGTACTCCACGGCCGCCGCGAGGCCAACGGCATCGGCGACGTTGGGAGTGCCAGCCTCGAATTTGTGGGGCAGCACGTTCCAGCTACTGAATTCGTCCTGCACCACCTGGATCATGTCACCGCCATGCTGCCAGGGTGGCAGGGACTCCAGCACAGTCCGGCGCCCGAGCAGGCCACCTATGCCCATGGGACCGCAGATCTTGTGACCGCTGAAGGCGTAGAGGTCCACGCCCAGGGTATCGAAATGCACTGGCATGTGTGGCGCCGCCTGAGCGCCATCGCAGACTGTCAGTGCTCCTGCGTCGCGGGCCAGGGCGACGATGTCGGCTACCGGGTTGACAGTGCCGAGGGCGTTGGAGACGTGCGGGAAGGCGACGACGCGCGTTCGCGGCCCGATGAGTTCCCGCATGTGATCCATGTCGAGACGGCCATCCGGGGTGAGCTCACAGATACGCAGCCGGGCGCCGGTGGCGATGGCGATCTGTTGCCAGGGGACGAAGTTGGCATGGTGGTCCATGGCCGTGATCACCACCTCGTCGCGCGGCTCCAGCTCGCGGCGCCCCCACGCCTGCGCGACGAGGTTGAGCGCCTCGGTGGTGCCGCGAGTGAAGATGAGGCAGTCGGGATCACCCAGGCCGAAGAAGCGGGCGACGCGCTCTCGAGCCGCCTGATAGCGATCGGTGGCCCGTCCCGACAGTTCGTACGCCCCGCGGTGCGGGTTGGCGTTGGAGGTTTCGTAGAACTCGCGCATGGCGTCGAGCACCACGGCGGGCTTCTGTGTCGTCGCTGCCGAGTCCAGGTAGTGCAACCCGGGCGAGGCGGCGAGGAGGGGGAAATCGGAGCGGTGCATGGAAACCCCCGGAGGAGCAGGGAGAACGATAGGAAGGTCAGGGAGAGCGGGCGACGAGAATCATGCCGTCGGCCACCAACACCCGGTAGACCTGGAGTGGCTCGCAGGCGGGCCCGCGGGATGGCTGCCCGGTCACAGGATCGAAGCGAGCACCATGCCAGGCACACTCGAGCGATCCGTCAGGGAGCAATTCGCCGGCCGACATCGGGAATGCCTGATGAGTGCAGCAATCATGCACCGCGTGAACGACTCCGTCCACACGGAACAGGCAGATGGGGGTGCCGTCGCTGAGATGGACACCCATCAGCGAGTCCTCCGGGAGATCGATAAGCGCGATGACCGGCTCGTAACCATCGCGCACGACATCGTTGGAGAGCTCGTCATCCAGCGCGAGGTCGTCGGACGCCGTGGTCGGGTCAGTGCTCACCCGACCAGGGCCTCGCGCAGCGCGTGCCAGGCCATGCTGGCGCATTTCACCCGCAGTGGGAAGCGCGCCACGCCGGCAAAGGCAGCCAGCTCCCGGGGCATCTTCACGTCAGTGGATTCACCGCTGGCGTTGCTCATGCCCGGAGTGCCGGCATTGCCATCGAGCTTCGTGCCGGCGGGCGGAGCGCCGGTGACCAGTTCGTGAAAATTGTCAAAGAGCGTGAGCGCCTGGGCTGTCGTGCGCCCCTTGACCGCGCTGGTCATCATCGACGCGCTGGCCCTGGAGATGGCGCAACCGGAGCCTTCGAAGCGTACGTCGGTGATCGTCGTACCATCCATCTTGAGGCGGATGGTGACCTGGTCGCCGCAGAGTGGATTGTGACCATGCACCTCCCGATCAGCCCCTTCCAGCGGCCCCTGATTGCGGGGCCGCCGGTTGTGGTCCAGGATGATGGACTGATAGAGATCGTCGAGGGACATCGAGCGGGACCCCTGTGAGGGTTCGAGGTGGTGTGCCGTGAAGCTCCGCTCAGGCAGTTCCAACCTCGTGCCTGGTGAACCGCTCCAGGGTCTGCTCTTCCAGGCTGTCGCGCACGGCTTCCAGTTCGATCGTCTCGAGGACGTCGGCGGCGAAGGCGTAGGTGAGCAGTTGACGAGCCTGCGCGGCCGAGAGTCCACGGCTTCTCATGTAGAATAGCGCCGTGTCATCCAGTTGGCCTACCGTCGCGCCATGGGTGCAGCGCACGTCGTCGGCGTAGATCTCCAGTTCCGGCTTGGTGTCGATATGCGCAGTGGGCGAGAGCAGGATGTTGTTGTTCTCCTGCTTGCCGTCGGTCTTCTGCGCTTCCGGGTGGACGTACACCTTGCCGTTGAAGACGCCGTGTGAATTGCCGTCCAGCAGTCCCTTGTAGAGCTCGCGGCTGAAGGTGTTCGGCTTGGCGTGCTCGATCCGCGTCTGGTGGTCGCAGTGCTGGTCACCGTCCAGCATGTAGAGACCGTTGAGCGTCGCGCCCGATCCCTCACCATCCAGGATGGTGTAGACGTTGGTGCGTGAGAGCGCCGCTCCGAGGGCGCAGGAGAAATGCAGGTAGTGGCTGTCGCGCGCCTGGTGGACCGACGTGGTGCAGATGTGGAAGGCGCTCTGGCTCTCCCGCTGCACCTTGATGTTGGTGAACGTCGCACCATCGTCCAGCACCGCCTCGCTAACGGCGTTGGTGAAGTAGTCAGCCTCTCCCATGCCGATGAAGCTCTCGATCACCGTGGCCTTGGAGTGGCGACCGGCGACGAACAGTGTGCGCGTCTGGATCGCCTGTCCTGAACTGGCACCGTCAGCCACGAAGACGACGTGCAGCGGAGTGTCGACGACCATCTCGGAGCCGACGACGATCACCGCGCCATCGGTGGCCAGCGCGGTATTCAGGGCGACGAAAGCGTGTTCCTCACCGTCGGCGACGCGCCCGAGGTGCTGCTCGATGAGATCGGAGAGGCCGTTGGAGGCATCGGCCCCCTCGCTCAACAGGGCGCCCAGCGTCGTCACCCTCACACCCTCGGGCAGCTTGTCCGCGGGCGTCGACTGCTCGGCAACGAAGTGGCCATTCAGGAAGACGAGACGCGGCCACTCGGGCGAGTTGAACTGGTAAGGCGTGAGATCCAGCGACGAGGCGTCGCCGCCCGGCGTGCGCACCATCCGGAAGGTGCGGTCGGAGATGGGCGCCACGCTGGTGTAGTGCCAGTTCTCATTCTTCCGCGTCGGGAAACCGAGCGCGGTGAAACTGGCGGCTGCAGCGCGTCGGCGCTCGGCCAGCCAGCCCGGTCCACCCAGTTCGGCGACCGTTCTGAAGTCGTCGGAATATGCTGTGGTCACGCGGCGGCCTCGGCGAGTAGCCAGTCATAGCCGCGGGCCTCGAGCTCGAGCGCCAGCTCCTTGCCGCCCGACTTCACTATGCGCCCGCCGACCAGCACGTGCACGTAGTCGGGGACGATGTAGTTGAGCAGTCGCTGGTAGTGGGTGACGACGATCGTCGCCCGGTCGGGTGCCTTGAGTGCGTTCACGCCGTCGGCGACCACGCGCAACGCGTCGATATCGAGGCCGGAGTCGGTCTCGTCGAGGATGGCGAGCTTCGGCTCGAGGACGGCCATCTGGAGGATCTCGTTCCGCTTCTTCTCGCCGCCGGAGAAGCCCATGTTCACGGAGCGGTTGAGCATTGACGGATCCATCTGCACCAACTTCGCCTTCTCCTCGATCACGTCGAGGAACTCGATCGGATCCACCTCCTCCAGGCCCTGCACCTTCCGCATCTCGTTGTAGGCGGTGCGCAGGAAGTAGGCGTTGGTGACGCCGGGGATCTCGATCGGGTACTGGAAGGCGAGGAAGACGCCGGCGTGGGCGCGCTCCTCGGGTTCCAGCTCCAGCAGGTCCTTGCCGTCGTAGGTGACGCTACCGCCAGTCACCTCGAAGCTGGGATGGCCCGCGAGCACCTGTGCCAGCGTGCTCTTGCCGGAACCGTTGGGTCCCATCACTGCGTGCACCTCGCCGGCGTTGACCGTGAGGTCGATGCCGCGGAGGATCTCCTTGTCTTCTATGCCGGCGCGAAGGCCGCGAATCTTGAGCATGATTTGTGTTTTCGGTTCAGGTGCGCGATACGGAAGGGGCGGTGAGCGGGTGGCGACGCGAGCGGTCCGGCCTCCGTGACGATCCGATCCGGAGCGTCAGTGAGGCCAGACGCTGGTCAGCCGACGCTCCCCTCCAGGGTTATTCCGAGTAGCTGCTGTGCCTCGAGGGCGAACTCCATCGGCAGTTCCTGGAAGACATCCTTGCAGAAGCCGCTGACGATCATCGATACCGCCTGCTCGGCGCTCAATCCACGCTGCTTGAGGTAGAAGATCTGGTCCTCGCCGATCTTGCTCGTGGATGCCTCGTGCTCGAGCGTCGCGGTGTTGTTGCCGACCTCGATGTACGGGAAGGTGTGCGCGCCGCAGCGGTTCCCGACGAGCATCGAGTCGCACTGCGTGTAGTTGCGTGCCCCTTCGGCGCGCGGCAGGATCTTGACCTGGCCACGGTAGCTGTTCTGGCCCCGCCCGGCGGAGATTCCCTTGGAGACGATGTTGGACTTCGTGTTGCGACCGATGTGGATCATCTTCGTGCCCGTGTCGGCCTGCTGCATGTTGTTGACGACAGCCACCGAGTAGAACTCACCGACGCTGTTGTCGCCCTGCAGGATCACGCTGGGGTACTTCCAGGTGATGGCCGAGCCCGTCTCCACCTGGGTCCAGGAGATCTTGGCGTCCTTCATCGCCTTGCCGCGCTTGGTCACGAAGTTGTAGATGCCACCCACGCCATCCTCGTCGCCGGCGTACCAGTTCTGCACCGTGCTGTACTTGATCGTCGCGCCGTCCAGCGCCACCAGTTCGACGACCGCCGCGTGGAGCTGGTTGGTGGAACGCTTGGGAGCCGTGCACCCTTCCAGGTAGCTCACGTATGCGCCCTCCTCGGCCACTATCAGCGTCCGCTCGAACTGGCCGGTGTTCTCGGCGTTGATGCGGAAGTAGGTGGAGAGCTCCATCGGGCAACGGACGCCCTTCGGGATGTAGCAGAAGGAGCCGTCGCTGAAGACGGCGGCGTTGAGCGCGGCGAAGAAATTGTCGCTGTGCGGCACCACCGTGCCCAGGTACTTGCGGACAAGCTCGGGATGGTTCTGCACCGCCTCGCTGAAGGAGCAGAATATCACGCCGACCTTGGCCAGTTCGGCCTTGTACGTGGTGCCCACCGAGACGCTGTCGAAAACCGCGTCCACGGCCACGCCGGCGAGCAGCTTCTGCTCGTGGAGCGGGATGCCGAGCTTGGTGTAGGTCTCGAGCAGCTTGGGGTCCACCTCGTCCAGGCTTCCCAGCGGCTTGGCCGTGCGGGGTGCGGAGTAGTAGACCTGCTCGTTATAATCGATCGGGGTGTACTCGAGCTTGGGCCAGTGGTGCGGCTCGGTCATCGTGAGCCAGCGGCGGTAGCCCTTGAGCCGCCACTCGAGGAGCCATTCCGGCTCATTCTTCTTCGACGAGATCAGCCGGACCGTGTCCTCACAGAGACCGGCGGGGATCTGATCCGCCTCGATGTCGGTGACGAAGCCGTACTGGTACTCGCGGGAAACCAGGCTATCGATGCTGGAACTCATGCGCTCTCCTGAAGATCGCCGTATAACTGACTGCGGGGTGCCTGCATGCTCCGTGGCAGAAGCTACCGGCCTGCTGTCCGCATGCGCGCTCACACGGTCACCGTGCTCTGGCGGCCGGGCGCGGGACATCGCGGATCATACAGGAGTAATTTACTCTGCTTTGCCTCCGGAGACAACGCGCAGGGTAGCGGTGCGTCGGTTGTAAGCGGCTGAAATCTATGGTCTTGACCGTGTATTCGGGGAGTCCCCGACTCCTTTCGTTCACTCTCCCCCGCTGTCGTCGCCCGAGTGGGGATACGAGTTCTTCGGGGTGGTGGCTCGATGCGGCCTCTTGCGCGATCGGCCGCCTGTGACGCAGCGTGGGCAGGTGCGGCGTCCTGATCCGGGCGCACCACGTCGTGAACCTTTCCGTCTTCCTGCCTTGCCTCCGGCTCCCGATTACCGATCCACGGCGGCACTTTCAGTAATTGGCGCCGCTCTCCTGCTCACCGCGTGCTCCCAGGCGGTCCGTCTGGCCAGGGACGACAGCGCTGTCGTGCTGGCCCACCAGACGATCCAGGCTGGCGACCCCGGGGTGCGGGGCTCCTACGCCGTGCGCTCGCTGGTCTACGGCAGCGGCACCGACAAGCAGCGGTCGCTCTTCCGCGATTCCGTGGCCGTGCGCACGTCCACCGTGGACGCCTCGCCCTTCGTGAGCCTGGAGAAGAAGGCGGCGAAGTCGCGGGAGAAGTACTGGGGCTTCGGGCCCAAGAAATACCCCATCAACGCTCGCGTCTGGTACCCTGACGCTCCGGGCCGCTTCCCGCTCGTCCTCGTCGTGCACGGCAACCACGACATGAAGGACTACTCCGACCCCGGTTACGAGTATCTGGGCCGCCTGCTGGCGAGCCGCGGCTACGTGGTGGCGTCGGTGGACATGAACTTCCTGAACGGCAGCATCCGCGGCGAGAACGACGCCCGCGGTTGGATGCTGCTGCAGCACGTGAAAGCCTGGCATGGCTTCGACAGCACCGCTGGCAACCCGCTGGCCGGCCGCGCCGAGTTGCAGAATATCGCCCTCATGGGCCACTCGCGGGGCGGGGAGGCGGTGGCCCAGGCGGCATCGTTCAATACCATGGAACGCTACCCCGACGACGCAAAGGTGAAGCTGGGTTTCAACTACGGCATCAAGTCGCTGGTGGCGATAGCGCCGGTGGACGGGCAGTACAAGCCGGCCGGCCGATTGGTGCCGGTGAAGGGGGTCAGCTACCTCGTTCTGCACGGGTCGCACGACGGCGACGTCTCCACCTTCCAGGGGCTCCGGCAGTACGACCGGATCGAGCTCGGCGACGACGACCCGTCGCGTTTCAAGGCGGCCGTATATGTCTACAGGGCCAACCATGGCCAGTGGAACACCGTCTGGGGGAATCATGACCGTGGCCCGCGGAGTGGTCGCAGCCTGCAGTTGCGCGCGCTCATGGATCCGGACGACCAGCGGCGGGTGGCCGAGGTGTACGTGTCGGCATTTCTGGACGCGACGCTCAAGGGGAGGCGGGAGTACATGCCTCTCTTCCGCGACCACCGGGTGGCCGGCGGCTGGCTGCCCAAGACGATGTACATCACCCGCTTCGAGCAGGCTGGCTACCGGGCGCTGGCCACGTTCGACGAGGACGTGGACGTGACTACTGGGAGCGTGGCCGGCGTGCGTATTGACGGCGACAGCCTCTCTATCTGGCGCGAGGGCCGGATCCCGTTCCGCGGCAGGAACGAGGACACCCAGGAGACCAACGGCGTCTGGCTGGGCTGGAACAACCGGATAGCCGGCGCCGACACGACGCGCCGGGGTCCGCCGGCGGCGTACACGCTCACGCTGTCCGATTCGCTTATCTCGGCGTGGCGGGTGTCGGCGTACGACTGGCTGTCGCTGGATCTCACGGCGATGCCGGAGGTGCCCGGTCCGCGCAAGGCGCCGCGCGCGGCGGGGAGTGATAGTGCGGCGTCGGCGGCCAAGGCGGCCGAGCCGCCAAAGCAGAAGGGGGAGAAGCCCGAGCCACCGCCGGTGGACCTGACGGTGGAGTTGGAGGACGCCGCGGGTACCGTTGCGCGGCTGCCACTGAGCCGCTTCGGCGCGATACGGCGGCCGCTGGAGACGCATATCCTGCGGCGGCGCGACCGGGAGAAGCAGGCGTTCAGGAACCTCTACGAGCTGGTGCTGCAGAGCTACACGATGCCGCTGGCGGACTTCGTGGAGGTCGAGCCACGGTTCGATCCGGCGCGGCTGAGGAGAGCGCGGCTGCTGTTCGACCGGGTGGATGCGGGGACGGTACTGGTGGACGAGATCGGGGTGACGACGGGCCGGGCGAAGCAGGACAAGGTGCCGCTACCGCTTGGGGTTCTGGTCGTCTGCAACCGTGTCTGGATGCGGAAATATGCCTGTGGAGGGTCGGCTGCAGTAAACTGATTGAACAGGTCGAGGCCATGCGAAGCGGTGGGGGTGAGCCTCCACCACACCGCTGATAACTGGGAGAGCCATCCCGCTGGAATGCCGTCAGTCCCCGCTACCCAGCACCCGCGCGAAGACGTTCGCGTCCACGTTCCCCCCGCTCAGCACCACCGCCACCCGCCGCCCGCGCATCGCCTCGCGCTCCTGGACCAAACCCGCCAGCGCCGCCGCGCCGGCGCCCTCGGCGGCGTTGTGGGTGGCACTGAACATGACCCGCATCGCCGCCTCGACCTCGTCATCGGTCACCTGGACCACGCGCGCCAGGCCAGCGGAGAGCATTGCCAGCGCGCGCGGGTCCGGCGTGCGGCAGGCCAGGCCGTCGGCGATGCGCGTAGTCGCCGCGTGCGAGATCGCGCGGCCCTCAGCCAGCGAGAGTGCATAGGCGGGCGCCGATGCCGATACGACGCCGACGATCTCCGTGCGCACGCCGAGCGCGTCGCGAGCGGCGATGGTTCCACAGCCTCCCGACCCCATCCCGATCGGGACGTAGACCGTGTCCAGCAGTGGCACCACCGAGAAGAGTTCGTGCGCGTACGTCGCCACACCCTGCACGAGCAGCGGATGAAAGCTGGGTACCCTGTGCAGCCCGTCACGCTCGGCCAGCGCGGCGGCAATCTCGCTCGCCTCCTGGAAATCCTCCCCGTCCTCGATGAGCTGGGCGCCGAGGGCACGCATGGCTGCGTTCTTCTCGACGCTGTTGCCGCGCGGTACGACGATGGTGACAGGAATGCCATGCTCACGAGCGGCAAAGGCCACCGACTGGCCGTGGTTGCCGCGTGTCGCCGCCATCAATCCGGGCACTGACCTGTCGCGGCTGAGCGCGCTCATGTACACCAGGCCGCCGCGGACCTTGAACGCGCCCGTGGGAGCGTGATTCTCGTGCTTCACCCAGACGTCGACGTCCAGCGCCTCGGCCAGCACTGGCCACTGGTAGTGGGGCGTCGGTGGCATTGTGGCGTATACCACGCCCGATGCGGCGTGCAGTTCGGCGAGCGAGGGAGCGCTGTAGGTCGAGGCGGCGCTGACGTTCATGGCGAGGCGAGAATGGGTCAGGACAGGGAAAGCTGGCGGACACCAGACCTCAGGAAGTTCAGCGTGCGTGCAGTCGGAGTCCCACGCGGTGCAGGTCGTCGGGGCCGGGGAGCGGCTGGAAGGCGTATTCCAACTGGATCCGGTCGCGTACCAGCGCCAGTCCCAGCGACAGCGGTCCAACGTCACCAGCGGGCACGCTGCGCAGTCCGGCACGGCCGGCGATGGTGTAGCCGTCCAGCGGCGTATAGCCGATTTCGACTCCGCCGCCTACAGTCACGTCGCCGCCGGCGAGTAGCGACAGGGCAGCGCTTCCGGCAATGTCGAAAGGGCCGGCGGGCAGTCTGTCGAACTGCGCGCCCACAGTTGCGCGGCGCGGCAACTCCCAGCGCTTGCCGGCCAGCTCCAACCGGCCACCGAGTTGCTGGACGGCCAGTGCTACATCGATAGGTCCCACTCGCCTGGACGCACCGATATCGGCGGCGATGGCGCCGTCGCGCGCGCTCGGTATGCGCTGTTCGATGTAGCGTGCGGTCGCCCCCACGCGAACGCCGAACAGTGTACGGCCGAACCCGATCGAAGCTGCCATCGCTGACGCCGGGAAGGCGCCGCGGGCGCCGGCCAGGGCACCTTCGCGCGATACGACTGCATCGTCACAGTCAGTGCAATACGCGCCGTAATCCAACAATTGCACGCCTATTCCCAGGCCGCCAGGCGCGAACGGGATCGCCACGGCCATGGAGCCCATGGTCGCGCCCCGTCCATAGCGTTGCACGCCGACTTCCACTCCGCGCGCCTGCATCAGACCGGCCGGGTTGTAGAAGACCGCCTCCGGGTCTGAGCTGGCTACGGCCGCGTCTCCCATGGCGAGTGCCCGTGTGCTGGTCGGTAGCCAGCCGAGGATCGGCGCAGCCGGACCGTGCCCTGCCGTCTGCGCCTGGGCGGCGACGGCACTGGCAAGAAGCAGGGTGATCGCGACGATTGAACGAGTCCTCCAGCTCCGGTGGAGACGGTTCCCGGACGCTCGGCTGGTGCGCCCGTTCAATCCATCACGCGGAAGTGGAGGAAGGCGAGTGAACATGTTGGATTGGAGTGCGACGGCCGACCCTGGACACACGTCCTGATTGAAGACGGTGGACGCTATCATAACGCTGCGCTCGCTCCACCGTGAGTGCGACGAGGATGCCGGTCCGGGCGGGATGATGCGTTGGTTCAACGCTCCACGATCACCTTGAGAGCGGCTGGCGCGGCGCGGTACTCCAACGGAGCGCGTAACGTCGTGACCTCGCCGTCCACGCCGAGCTGCGCGGTGTGACGGTGGAAGTCCACTCTGCAGCTATCCACGATGAAGCTGTCCACCTCGGGGAGTTCACCCACTCCGCGCGCACCTTCGCGAGCCGCGGCCATGCCGAGTGCGACGACGCGTGCCCGACGCCACTGGCGCACCACCACAACGTGGAGACCGTGTTCTCCGTCCCCGGAATGGGTGCGAAGCGAGGGATCGGAGAGCTCGCGCTGGCCCACTCCCACAAAAAGTAGCGGCGTCTGGTAGCGATACACCTGGCCGTCCACCTCCAGCAGGAGTCGGTAGCGGGGCAAGGTGATGAAGAGCCGGAGCGCAGCCACCAGCGAGGCGAGCCAGTAGCCGAGGTAGCGCTGAAGGCGGTCGCGCAGGCGCACGAAGGCGACGTAGGAGCCGACGACGCTGGTGTTGATGAACAGATGGTCATTGACGTACGCCGCGTCGACGTCGCATGCCATACCATTGGCCGCTACCTCCAGCGCAGCCGCGTGCTCGGTGGGGATCTCCAGGTGGCCGGCGAAGTGATTGAGGGTGCCACCGGGCAGCACGGCCAGCTCGACCTTCGTGCCGGCGAGCACCGAGGCCGCGGTGGCGATGGTGCCGTCGCCGCCGGAGACGAGGATGCGGGTAGCACCAGCGTCCATGGCGGCGCGAATGGCATCGGCCAGCGCGTCGGGTTCCACCTCGTGCAGCGCGAAGCGTTCGTCAGCACCAATCGCTTCACGCGCCCTCGCTGCCGAACCGGCGTGCGGATTGACGAACGCGGGTATCGCGCTGCGGTCGCTCACATGCGCTCGGTGAGTCCCTGCAATACCGTCCATACAGTGCGCGCCGCCAGTGCCGCCGTCTGGCCGTCCCGGTCGAACGGGGGCGAGAGTTCCACCACGTCCACGCCGCGAACGCTGGGGGTACTCCCGGCCAGCCGGGCGGCCTGGAGCCAGAGTGAGGCCGGAAGCCCGTCGGTGGCTGGCGCGCTCACGCCGGGCGCCTGTGAGCGGTCCACCGCGTCCATGTCGAAGGTCACCATGGTGGGAGATGCGGCATACAGGCTGGCGACGAGTGACCGGTCGACGCTCGCGCGCATGTGTGCGACGCCGTTGGCGCGCACATATGCCAGGTGCGCGCCGGACGCGCTGGATGGCTGCAAGCCGGCTACCCAGTACGACGCGCAGCTACCGGATGGGTGCTCGAGCGCCTGGCGAAACGGTGACCCGGAGTGGGCCAGTCCGTCGCGCAGCGGCCGCACGTCGGCGTGGGCGTCCCAGTTGAGGATCCGCACCGGCGGCGCCGCGCGTGCATGGCCGAGGAAGTGGCCATAGGCAGTCTCATGACCGCCGCCCAGCACGATGACCATCGCGCCCGCCTGGAGATGCGGCGCCAGTACGTCGGCCAGGCGCTGCTGGTCGGTCTCCACGTCGCCGCTCACTTCCACGTCGCCCAGGTCCTGGGTACGCGAGAGCGTGGCGCTGTAGGCCGCCACGGCGTTGGCGTCGGGAGTCATGCGGTAGAGGGCGTTCCGGATGGCCGCTGGGCCGGCGGCGGCGCCCGGGCGGCCGCCGTTGCGACGCACACCCTCGTCGCTCGGGAAGCCCACGATCACGGCGCGGGGCGGTGCGTCGCCCGTTACCTCGCGCCCCATGAGGTGCACCAGGCGCGGGTCATCGGAGTCGGTGTGCAGTTCCGGCAGAACCGGAGGGCGCAGGAGAGTCATGCGCAGAAGATAGGCGCACGGCCGCAACGCGCGAGCCCACACGGCCGCTCGGGCCGTGTGGGACAGGCTGCCAGCCGGAAAATGGGATTCGCCGGCCAGTATTCAGAAGGCCAGCGTCACACCGGCGCTGAGGGCGATGTTGTGGCGCACGTCGGTGCCCAGGTCAAAACCGGTTGCTTCCCTGGCGTCGAAGCGGCCGATATAGTCGCGAGCCAGGAGCCGCAGCCCGATTGAACGACCGAACATGATGTCCGCACCGACACCGGCGTTGTAGGCCAGGTTGGTGCTCTGGCTACGAATGAGCGAGCTGCCGATGTCGTGGTGGATGGCGCCCGCGCCGAGTTGGACGAACGGGCTCACTGCCACCCCTCCGCGATCGGCCGCGGGGAGGCCGAGCTGGAGTCCGGCGTCGTAGAGCCAGAGTGTGCTACTCCCCACGTTGATCCCGCCCAGGATGGGCACGCCCACCTGAAGATCGGCGCCGGCTCGCGCCAGGTTGCCTATCACGGCAATGTTTGGCGTGAGACGAAAGGCGAGCTGGGCGCCTACCACGTAGCCGTTGTGGTTCGAGAGGTTCGTTCCGAACGGGCCATCGGCATAGTTGGCGATCTTCATGTAGCCGGCGTACGGCGTCACCTCGACGACGGACGCGGGCTGGTGAAGCTGGGCATGCGAGGTAGCCGGCACGCTGGCCGCGGCAAGGGCGACGGCGAGGGCGAGACCGCTTCTGACACGATTGACAAGCATGGTTCCTCCAGGTTGTCGAGTCCATCACGACTCCTGGAGTATCACGCACCCCTGATGCCGCCTCGGCGAGTGTCCGGTGCGGGGCGGTCAATCGATTGAAGCACAACGACTTGTGCTGTCCAGCCAGGCAGCCTCGTGGAGGCCACTGTCCACCTTACGGGACGCTCCTGCGTCCGGTCCCCGGTCATCGTGTGTCCGCACCACGATCCGGTGTCAACAGATGCACTCACGGTGTACGTGCACCTGTGCCGCATGTCGAATCTGCTACGTCAGGGGATGGGTACCGAGTCGGACATGGTGTCGGGTGCTACCTGGGTGCTGGTGCCCGCTGGCTGGCTGGTGGACATCGGCGACGTCGACGAGGCTTCCGGACTGCCGAGTGCCGTGCGGTACTGGGTGAACATGCGCGCCAGGACGTCGGCGGACTGGGCATCGTTTCGCGAGAGCATGGTGATGGTGCCGTCGCGCTGGTCGAGCATGGCCCTCAACTGCGGCTGGATGGCCGACGGTGCGTCTCCAATGCTGGCCTGCAACTGGGTGAAGAAATCGCTCGCCAGGCGACGAGACACCTCATAGCTGCCCCGCTGCGCCTCCAGTGCCGCCGCGCCCAGGGTCGCTTCGGCGCGTGCGACTGCCAGTTCGTTCTGCAGCCTGTTCGCCCGGGAGTATTGCCAGCCAATCGCCAGGATGAAGATCAGTACCACGGCGATGGCGCCGTAAAGCGTCCAACGCTGGCGGGTGACGGTGTCATTCATGTTTGGTAACCTCGCGGGGGGGGGAGAGCGGGCGAAATGCGACAGTGAGGAGGCGAACAGGTCCGGTCTGGATGTCAGCGTGGCCCGGTGGGTGCGGTGCCCGCGCCAGTCCATCGTATGTAGAGCCAGTCGCGTGCCGCGGGACGGGAACGTTCGGCGATGGGGAAGCGGGCCAGGGAAGCGCAGCCGGCGCAGGCGGTTCCTGGCTCCAGTTCCGAGGCAAAGATGTCGACCTGCCAACGCTCGTTCGTGCTGCTGGGAAGCATGATCTGGCCGGTCGCTACCGGCCTGTCAGTGGCATCGCTGGAGTCGCGGAGCGAGACAGCGATCCGCACGCCAGCTCTGGCCGAGAGCCTGAGCGACCGGCTCACCAGCCAGCCGTCACCTGCCGGCTCGAAATCCACCCCTTCGAAATACCAGTTGCTGCGCAGATCATCGACTGTCACCACCAGCCGGTCCCGAGTCAGCGGCTGACGCTCCAGGTAACGCAGCGTGACCGACGCCGGTGCGTCCAGCGCCGGCTCACAGCCGGCGGCGGTAACCAGGAGGCAGGCGAGGATGGCGTGATGGAGCCAACGGCGGTTGCTGACGCGACGGTTCACGGAGCCAGAATCCAGGTATGGGAGAATGGGTCGGCACAGCCGGATTCCAACCTGCGTTCCAGGGGCGGCACCGGCAAGGCGGAACACTTGTCTTCGGGATCTGTTCGGTATATTCTCCGAACGACTGGATACCGGTAGGTCGACGCGATGGACAGGTGGGTTCCGGGCGAGCCGGTGTGGCGGTGAATGGGTGCGGCGGCTGCCCGGCCGTGACCGACGGAGACGATTCCCTTGGAGGTGGGAGCGGTGGGCATTCCCATGGACGGTACCACCAGGGCAGGCCGAGCGAGTGGTGGCGAGTTCCTGGCCGTGCCGCTGGGCCCGACCGGGACGCAGCGGGCCGGGTGTTTCAACCTGTCGGACGATGTCGTGCTTGCGAGAGTGGGCGAACTACCCGCCGCGGGCGGGCTGGTGCTGGCGTTGAACGCCGATTCGTACGAGATGGGTCGACTGGGGCAGGTGGACCGGGACGGCGTCGAGTTCTGGCCCCTGGATCCAACGCTGCCCGTCCGGCGGCTGGCCCCCACCCGGGTGGTAGGGGCGGTGATCCTGCGCTGGCACGCAGACCGGGGCTGAAGGGCGACCGCCGTCACCCGAACAGGTCGCGCTGCGGCGGTGCGGTGCGTGGTTCTCCGGCCACGTTCAACCATACGCCGGCGCGGTCGTGACGGCCGCTTCGGTAAGTCACCGCATCTCGCTCCGCCAGCCGCTGCGCCTCGACCAGTGCGGGCACGTAGCCGCTGCCGAGCAACGTCGTGACCTCGAGCGCCGTATCGCATTCGCGGTTGGCACAGCGGTGCACGGCCACGGCTACTGGTAGTTGCACGCCGTTCACCTCGACCGGCTGGCCAGTGGTCACGCCCCAACCGCGCATCTCCCGGTCGCCCGGACCGCGCCCCTTGCCCCAGTTCAGGTCAGGACGCGACCAGCAGCGCGGGCAGATTGGTCGTCCACTGTCAGGAGTGAATGCCGCCGGTCGGCGACGGAGTTGTGGAGGAGGCATGTCGGCAAAGATAACCAGCCCTCCGGCCGCGCCTTGCGTCTCGCCTCCCGTGCCTTTTCCATTCGGCGAACTCTTCGCTCCCCGAACATGGCCTGTAACACCCGTTTGCAACGGCGCCTGACCGTGGTCCAGCGCTCGCTTCGCCTGCTCCTCCTGATGCTCGCGGCGAGTGCAGGCGCGGCCGGGCTGCCAGCGCTGCCAGCTCAGGGACTGCCGCCCGGGCGCCTGATGATGCCGCCCCTGCCGGCGCCCACCAGCGACACCACGCCGGGCGCCGGGATCCAGATCTACCTGCTCACCATGGGACCGGGTGATGCGGTGTGGGAGAAGTTCGGGCACAACGCGATCTGGGTTCGTGACCCTGCGCGCGGCGTGGACCTGACCTACAACTGGGGATTGTTCGACTTCAATGAAGCCGACTTCATCCCGCGTTTCCTCAAGGGAAGCATGCGTTACTGGATGGAGGGTATCCCCGCCGAGCCCATGATAAGCTTCTACGCGCGCACGGATCGGTCCATGTGGGCTCAGGAGCTGGAACTGACTCCGGCCGAGAAGCTGGAACTGGTACGCTTCCTGGAGTGGAACGCGCTCGATGAGAACAGGTTCTACCACTACGACTACTTCCTGGACAACTGCTCGACGCGCGTGAGGGATGCACTCGACCGCGTACTCGGCGGCCAGATCAGCGCGCTGACCGACACAGTTGCCACCGGCACCAGCTATCGCTGGCACACCCGTCGCCTGACGCAGGAAGAACTGCCCATCTACACCGGGATGGACATCGTTCTGGGCCAGCCGGGCGACCGCGAGATCTCGGAGTGGGCCGAGTTCTTCCTGCCGATGAGTCTGCGCGATGGCATTTCCCGCGTCAGCGTGACCGGCGCCGACGGCGTCGTCCGGTCGCTGGTGAAGAGCGAGGTGCAGCTCTACGCGGCCATGCGCGCACCGGAAGCGAGCAGACCCGCCAACCTGATTCTGGCCTACCTGACGCTGGGTGCAGTGCTGGCGGCCGTCATCATCGCGCTCGGCGTCGCCTCTGACCATGGCGGCCGTTCGCCGCGCGTGGCGCTGGCCGTGATCGCCAGCATCTGGAGCCTCATGAGCGGCCTTGTCGGGACGATCATGGTGCTCACGTGGACGCTCACCGATCACACCTTCATGTACCGCAACGAGAACCTGCTCCAGTTCACGCCCCTCTCGCTTCTTCTCGTCTACCTGCTTCCGCGGTTGTTCCTCAAGGAACGTTCGTCGCGTCTCGCCGTCCGGGTCAGCGCGACAGTGGCTGCTCTCTCCCTGTCTGGTTTCGTGGCTCAACTGCTGCCGTCGTTCTATCAGGTGAATGGCGAGGTGATCGCGATGGCGCTACCGGTGCACCTGGCACTGGCCCTGGTGGCGTGGCGCCTGGGCGACGCGTCCGGGGCTTGAATGGGGGCGTTCGCAGCACGCAATCGGTGCTCGGGCACGACCGGGCTCGGGCTCACCCCGGCCCGGCGAGTGCCTCTACCCAAACGCGACGCAACTCGCTGGCTCCGCGAGCGTTCGGCTCGGTGATCCGGCCCTCCCAGTACCAGCGATCGCCGGCGGGCACGGCCAGACCGTGTCCGGCAAAATGGGCCGCCGCGTCGGCCAGGAGGACGTGCGAAGAGGCCGCCGCACCAACCAATCCGGCGAGGCCACTGTTGTAGGCGGCCAGCCAGCCGGCTTCGCGCTCGAAAGGCGTGTTGTCGTCGAGCTGACCCAGGCCGTCGCTGGGATCCGGAGCCGTTGTGAGGAGAAGGACGGCGTTCGGCAGGCGTTCGCGTACCGTCCTTACCAGTCGCTCGGCACGGGCCAGCATGCCGTCAACCAGGGTGGCGGGTGGTGCTGGGGCGCCCATCATCTGGAAGACGTCGTTGCGGCCGGCGGTCACGGTGACCAGGAGCCGCTCCTCGCTCGGCGGCACCCGGTGGAGTTGGTAGGCGAGTACGCCGACAGTCGTCGCGCCATCGGTAGCCAGATGGTCCGTGGGGTGTCCGGTCGGATGGTCGAAAGCGTGCTGGTTCCGGAAGGCGATATCGGGATTGGCCGTGACCAGGTCCAACGTGGCGAATTCCGGCCAGAGCGCGTCATCGTTGCGGTAGAGCAGGGTCGCCGCGCCCAGCCCGGGCGTCAGTTCGGCCGGCTCGGCGAGGACCCCGGCGGCATGCGTTGCGCGAGCCGGATAGAGGTCGATCGACAGGCTGTCTCCGAGGGCGAGGTAGCGGTCGAACGGCGGAAGCGAGCGGCGGTCGGGCTTCATCCCCTGAAGCTAACAGTCAGGGGTGGCAGCGAGGGTGCTCCTTGCCACCGGCCATACCCGAGGTCCAAGATACGAGAGGACGCGCACGGATCTCGCGACCGCGAGGTCGCTACATCCGTGCAGCGCAGTTCGCGGTCGGAGGCCCGGTAAGACGGGACGCCTCCGGCCGCCTCGTCATCTATGTCCCGGCGGCGCCGAAGCCAGAGCGCCGCCGGGCTTGCACGACCGGAGAGTAGCCGACATGCGCGACGCGATGACTGACTTGGTGGTGCTCATCCCTGGATTCGGCGGCAGCGTGCTGGAGCGGGATGGGCGTGTGCTGTGGGGCGCCGGCGGCGAGGCCAGCATCGCGACCTTGCTTGCCCTTGGCGACGACGCTCTACCCCTGCTGGGTCTCACGAAGGACGACGCGTCGCGAGCCGAGCTGGCCGATGGGATCAGTGCCACCGGCGTCATCACCGGCACGCACATGCTGCCGGATGTCTGGAAGATCGATGGCTATGCGCGCATGCCGCAGTTGCTGGGTCGGCTCTTTGACGTGGAGCCGGGCCGCAACTACCTCGAGTTCGCCTACGACTGGCGGCGCGACCTGCGCGCCGCCGCGAAGGCACTCGACCGGAGCGCCGAGGGGTGGCTGGAAGAATTCCGCGAGCGAAGCGGGAACCCGGATGCGAGGCTGGTGCTCGTCGCTCACTCCATGGGAGCGATCGTCGCCCGCTATTTCCTGGAGGCGCTGGACGGCTGGAAGCACGCCCGCGCGCTCGTCACCTTCGGTGCGCCCTTTCGTGGCGTACCCGCGCTGATGGGTGCGCTCACCGGCTCGGCGCCGCAGATCAGGCTGGGTGGTGGCGAGTTCGGCGAGCTTCTGGGCAGCTTCACCTCTCTCTACCAGCTTCTCCCTGTGTACCCCGCGGTGCAGGCCGGAGAGGGCGAGGACGTGCCGCTGCAGCGAGTCACGGAAGTGGAGATCCCCGGGCTGGATCCGGAGAGAGTGGGAATGGCGATGGAGCTCTGGACCGACATCGACGAGGCCATGAAGCGGCACCACGGGAACCCCGCCTATCGCGAAGGTGCCTACAGGTTGCTGCCGATCGTTGGAACCGCCCAGAGCACTGCGCAGAGCGCCCGTCTGGTGGACGGGAAGTTGACGCTGCTCAACACCTACCAGAATCGCGATCTGTCGGGCGACGGCCAGGTGCCGCGGGTCGCCGCCCAACCCACCGATACCGGAGACGCGCCGGGCACTCTGCTCACCGCCGGGCGGCACGGCGAATTGCAGCACGACGATCGTGCGATGAGCTATGTGCTGGGGCTGTTCACCTCGCTCTACCTGGATGCCGACATCATCGCGCCTCCGGTACGGAGCAAGATCGGACTGGACCTGGTGCTGGCCGACGCCGTGGATGTGGATGCACCGGTGATGGTGAAGGTGCGCCCGGAGAGCGCCGAGGTGGGTGCCCTGGTAGCGACGCTGGAGCATGCTTCCACCGGGGAGGAAGTGGCGCGCGCCGGGTTGACGGCGGAGGGAGACCGGTGGTATGGCGCCGAGTTCTCTGTTCGGGCGCCCGGAATCTATCGTGTCCGCGCGACCGGAGACGGGGGAGTCCAGCCCGTCTCGGACGTGTTCGAAGCGGTACCTGCGGGGACGATCCGCGGTTGAGTACCCTGGTATCGGCAGGCTGGCTGGGGCGTCCTCCTCCAACCGCTGCGCTGTCCACGGTGGCAGTGCGGAGGATCCACCTGTCCGTGCCCGCTGCGCCCGCGCCCACCACACGTGCATATTGCGAACGCATGCCCTTCTGCACAGAGACACCGGAGGCCGCGTGAACGAGCCCCATCCGCCGTCCGACGATTCCGATCCGGACGGAGAGCACGACGAGAACGCGAGAAATTCATCCAGCCCCGATCGCGACCACGAGGCTGGCGGTCCTCTGGATCCAGAGGATCTGGACGACAAGGCTGGCGTGGATGACATCCAGAACGTCGGAAATGCCGAGGACATACGCGCTCCTGACGCTGACGAACTTGCCGACGTCGGTGCCGTCGGTGGCGATGACGACTTCGATGACGACGATGATGACGACGATGATGACGACGGCGATGACGACGATGATGACGAACTGGCCGGGGACGCCGAGGAGCACAGGGCAGTGTTCGTGAGTACGGCGCTGCCCGTCCCCCTCCGCGTGGCACCGCTGGACGACGAGCGGGCGCCCGGAGGTGTTGCCCTCGGCGCTTTCATCGGCGAGCGGCTGGTGGCACGCTGCGCGATGCCTCGTGAAGCCATCGATCATCTCATGGAGCTGGATCTGTTCGCCGAACCTGTCGCGCTGGCGCTGCTCGCGGTGGAGGAGGATCCAGGGCTGCAGTGTCGCCTGTTCGCGCTCGTGCCGGCCGATCGCATCATGGACGACGACGAGGAAGCTGTCAGTGAACCGTGGCGAGCGAGTGTCCCCAGTTTCGAGGACTCCGTGGCTGGGATGGATGATGACGACGATGACGACCTGGACGACGGAGACGACGACGATGAGGAGAGCGCGGTTGCGTCGATCCTGCTCGGACACATCGTGCGCTTCGATCGGGACCGCAAGTTTGTCGACGACCTGACGGCCGAGGCTGCCGACGTGTTGCAGAAGATCGTTCTGGGCGGTGAACTCCAGGACGCGAATTCCCGGGCAGTGGATGACCTGCTCGACTCGCTCTGATTTCGTGATCGTGGGAGGATCGATGTCGCTTCGCGTGACACGCCTGCTGCCCGGTGCCTTCCTGCCGCTGCTGCTGGCTGCCTGCGGACCGGGGCTCACACCCATCACCGGTCCTGTCCCCGTACCACCGCCGCGCGGCGCTGTGACGGTGGCGCCGACAGAGTCCAGGACGCCGTCGGTCGAAGCGTCGATGACGGAGGGTGACTACCTGCGAGCGCGCACGTTGATGGTGCCGGTGGCCGGCGTCGCGCCGACGCGGCTCACCGACAGTTTCTCAGCGGCGCGCAGCGGTGGCCGCACGCACAACGCACTCGACATCCTCGCACCGCGCGGCACCCCTGTCCTGGCCGCCGACGACGGGAGGGTCTTCAAGGTGGGGGAGAACCGACTGGGCGGATTGACGGTCTATCTGCTGGATGCGGCCGAACGCTTTCTCTATTACTACGCTCACCTGGACGGCTACCGGGACGGGTTGCGGGACGGCATGCCGGTCGCGCAGGGGGATGTGCTTGGCTATGTTGGCACGACCGGCAACGCACCGGCCAATACTCCGCACCTGCACTTCCAGGCGATGCGGTATCGACCCGATCGCTACTGGGACGGACAGCCGGTGAATCCGAAGCCCTACCTGGTCGTCCCCGGTCGCGCCGCGATGTCCACCAACGCCACGGCGAGCGATCAGTCGCACCCGTGACCTTGCCACCAATCAGGTTGTTCCCATGAAGTTGCGCACATGAGTCTTACCGGACGCGAGAAGGCGGCGCTGCGCGCCGAAGCCCACCACCTGACGGCCATCGTGCACGTCGGCAAGGAGGGTTTGACGCGAACGCTCATCCAGTCGCTCGACGACGCCCTGCGCACCCACGAGCTGGTGAAGGTTCAACTGGGCAGGACGTTGGAGCTTCCGGCGCGTGAGGCGGCCGGGTCACTGGCCGACGAAGCCGCGGCCGAGGTCGTCCAGGTGATCGGTCGTACCGTGACGCTCTATCGTGAGAACCCCGAGCTGAAACGAAAGGCGGGCGACACGCCGCCCTGGCGTTAGCCGAAGGCTCGCTCACGCTCACGCCAGCCACATCAGATTTGAGACTTTTCCGGAGATTATTCACGCCCGAACGCATAGGGTGGGCACTTCTCCTCGGCTTCCTGGCCTATCGCCTCTCGCCACAGGCGGGCGCCGCATTCGGCATTGCCGCCATGAACCAGATGGCGCCCGATTTCCAGCTCACGACGCTGGACGGTGTGCCAGTCACCCGCGACTCGCTGCGCGGCAAGGTCGTGTTGCTCAACTTCTGGGCTACCTGGTGCCCTCCCTGCCGCATCGAGATGCCCGGTTTCCAGCGCGTCCATGACGAGTACGTTGACCGCGGGTTCACGGTTCTCGGGGTCTCCACGGACGCGGCCGGCCGTCGCCCGGTGCTGGACTTCCTTCGCGACAGGAAGATCACCTATCCGGTCGCCATGGCCACTGGTCGGATGGTCAACGACTACGGCGGGGCGCGAGTGCTTCCGACGTCCTTCCTCATGGATCGCGAGGGAAGAGTGCGACATGAGGTTCGTGGCTACTTCGCCGAGATCGCACTCCGGAAGGCCGTTGGTCGACTGCTCGATGAGGACGTGGACGGGAACTCCGTGCTCTCCATGCCGGATCCAGCGCTACCTGATTCGGCGATGCTCGCTCCGCTCGACAACGGGACGGGGCGATGAACGACGTGATCTCCGTTTCGTACGCAGTCGCGTTTGTGGCCGGATTGGCCTCCTTCCTCTCGCCGTGCGTGTTGCCGCTCGCGCCGAGCTATGTGACGTTCGTGACGGGCATGTCGATGGACGAGCTGGCGAGCGGCGACCGGAGCGGCGCGCGCCGACAGGCCGCCCTGCACGCGGCGCTCTTCATACTCGGCTTCTCGCTCGTCTTCATGGCGCTGGGCGCCACCGCGACGATATTCGGCGCGACGCTCCGCAGACTGTTGCCAGCGCTCCAGCAGGCGGGCGGTGTGGTGATAATCCTCTTCGGGCTCTACCTGCTGGGGGCGCTACGGCTGCCTTTCCTGATGCGGGAGCGCCGCGTACATCTGTCCCGAAAGCCGACCGGAAGGGTGGGGTCAGTACTCGTTGGCGTCGCCTTTGGAGCGGGCTGGACGCCGTGCATCGGACCCGTGCTCGCCTCCATCCTGCTCTACGCTGGCATGCAGGGCACGGTCAGTGAGGGCATGCTCCTGCTTGGCATCTACGCCATTGGCCTGGGGATACCGTTCTTCATCGCCGCGGTTTCGTTCAACTGGTTTCTGGCCGGCACGCGTCTGCTTCGCACCCGCCTTCAACTGATCGAGCGGGTGTCGGGAGGAATCCTGGTGGTGGTCGGCTTGCTCCTGGTGAGCGGACGCTTTGCCATCCTGACCAATTATCTCGCCGGATTCGGACAACTCCTCTCGCTGTAGCGGTGATTGGCGAACGTGAAGAAGGGGGTGCGGCTGCCCGAGCAGCCGCACCCCCTTCTTCACGTTCGCCCTGGCTCACTTGCTCCAGGTCGCCTGTCCACCCTTCTCCGAATCCACCGTTACCCGATAGGGACCGCCGCCGCGCACTATCCAGCGCACGGTGACTGTACCCATGCCCGGGATATTGTCCACCAGGATACGCCGGGGGTTTCGCTTCTGTTCGACTGCGATATCCTGCAGCGGGTTGGTGACGATGAACGCCGCTATCGGATCGGCTCCCTCGAGCGTCACCCAGTCGGGACGGCTGATGCGGTTGTCGAGATCCTGCTGGGTATGGGTCGGTATGATCTTGTGGTTGCCGACGATCGCCGTCACCTCGGTGAGCCCGCCAGGAAGGGAGCGCGTCATGACCGAGTCCACCGAGACCTGCGGCATCTGGCTCATCTGGTAGAGCGTGAAGGCAGCGTTGCGGTGAGCCTCGGCGCGCATCATGAAGCCGGGCGTGGCGCGCCCGAAGTTCTTCTTCATGCCGCCCACCTCGATCTCGCCGTACTGAGGGTGCTGCACCTTGGTCCACGGAACGTAGCCCTCACCCATCATCAGCAGCCGGTCGAACCTGGCCGTCACGTTGTCGTACGGCTCGTTCACCACCGGCTTGTCGAAGTAGAGGAAGGAGCTCCAGAGTTCGTTGGTGAAGGTGATGACGCCGCGCGCGCCGTAGAGCCAGTCGAGTTCACCGCCCCAGACCGTGTACAGATCCTTCCAGACGATCATGTAGCGGTATCCCGGCAGGATCTCCTCGCCAACCCGACCGAGGTGATCGAAGACGCGGACATCGGCGGGCTTGTATTCGTCCTGCGGTACGCCGGGGCCTCGCAGGATCATTCCACCGTTGTTGTGGTAACTCTGGGCCGCGGCGATGTTCGGACGCGAGTAGACGAAGTCCATCACCGCGCGCGTCTCGGGCAGGGAACCGGGGTAGTAGTCCGCCCCGCCCTGGACGTACTGCGGCGCCCAGCGCCAGGGCCAGTTGCGGTTGGGATCGTAACCGCCCACGGGATCCTCGTTGACGAGGCCGTCGCCGTCCATGTCGTAGCCTTCCAGGCCCAGGATCTCCCACTCGCCCTTCTGGCCGGGAGGGGCCGGGATCATGATGCGCGGATCCACCGGCGACTCGATGAATCGCCCGTTGGGATTGCGCCGACGCATCTGTGTGATGTGGCCGTCGCCATTGAGGTCGTTGTAGCCGTCCTCGTCGACCAGTCCGTCGTGGTCGTTGTCGCGCGGCACGAGGCCGGTACGGGGCGAACTGGCGGTGTTGGGTTGGTGAAGGTAGTGGTCGCGCCCGTCGGGATTGATGGTCGGTACGATGTAGAGTGTGCGCTGGCGTAGCAACGAATCGATGGCCGGCACCTCACCAGCCATCTCGGCCAGGTACCAGGCGATGTAGAGCGCGAACTCGCTTCCCTGTACCTCGTTCGAGTGGATGTTGCCGTCTATGTAGTACGCCGGCTTCCTGTCCGGGTCTCCCACGCGGAAGTCGCTGACGGTGAGCAGGTAGAGATCCTTGCCCTCGTGGCTCTTGCCGATCGAGCCGGCCTTGATGTAGTTCGGGTGTGCGGCGGCCAGCTTGCGTACGACCTCACCGATACCGGCATGGTCGTAGTAGGTGTCCCAGGGTAGCTTGACCTTGGGATCGCGTGGCGCGCCGATAGCGGAGAGGGCGCCGGCCTGAGCGCCGAGTGGTGTCGGACGGGCTGCTGCTGCAGCGACCAGCAGGGTGGCGCCCAGAGTGGCCAGGGAGGCCAGTCGAGTGGCCTTGCTGAAGCGGATCGGCATGCGTCCAATGGTGGAATGCGTCGTCGTCATCGGGCTCACCGTGCGCGGAGTGTGATCGTTTCCGTCGCGCGGCCACTGGTGGGGCTCGCTGCCTCGAGGGTGACGGTACTGCCCGGCGCGCCGACGACGAGCCAGGAGAGTTCGGTCGAACGGCCGCTGCCGGCGATCGGGCTCATGAGCTGCACCGCGCGCCCTGCAGCCAGATGCTGACCGTCCGAAGTCCGGAGGTCCACCCGCACCGCCCTCGGCCAGCGAACGCGTGCGCCTATCGCTGCCTGGGTCGGCAGGTAACCCTCGTTCACGATCTGGGCGGTTATCCGGAAGGTGCGGTCGCCCACCGTTTCCACCCTTATCTCACGTAGTGCGACCCGGGCCAGTGACCCGGCCAGCTCGCCGATGAACGTCGTCTGCTTCGCGAGTATGTCGCCGAGCATCGAGGCGGGCGGGTTCTGGCGGGCGTACGGTCGGAAACCTCCCACCTCGACTACCCGGCCCGGAAAGTCCGGGTGCTCCACACGCGTCCACTCCACCACTGAGCCGGGAACGTTGGCGCGCAGCCAGCGGAGAGCAGCTCGCTCATCGGCTGCCGGGTCGGGCTGTTCGGGACGGGGGCTGGCGCTGTCAGCAGGCGCGTCGGGCATGACCCAGCCGGGAGATCCGAAAGCCAGCCGCCCCATGTCGAAGTAGAGCCAGGAGAGGACATCGCCTTCCAGCGGCGCCGACGGCGGTGCCTTCGTCTGCCCCGTCGCCTTCCGATACCGCCTGGACATCTCGGCGAACCAGGCCTCGTCGGGCTGCAGGATGCTCTGCAGCGGACCACCCGCGGAGGTCCCGGGGGGATTGCCGGCAATCCCGGTTGTGCGCCGGAACTCCCAGGGCTTGATCAGGTTGTCCTGTGGCCCGAGAACATAGGCTGCCGCAATGTTGGGGTGGTCGATCATGTAGTCTGCCAGCGCACGGGCCTCGGTGCTGGACATCGGGTACAGCCCGGTACCTTCGACGAAGAATTGATAGTCGTGGGTGAAGTTGCGATTCACGTCGGTGCCGCCAGGCCCGTCCTCGTTGATCCGGCTGTCGCCGTCCGAGTCACGACCCTCCGTATGGAGCTGCCAGGCACCCCGCTCACCCTTTGCCGCGTTCGCCCGGCGCATGATCAATGGATCCAGCGCGTCGGCCATCCAGGCGCCATCCGGATCGGCCACGCGCATCATCGTGATCACGCCGTCGCCGTTCAGGTCCTCGGGGCCATCCTCGTCCTGGGCGCCGTCCCGGTCGTCGTCGGTCTTAGTGTCGTTGCCGGTGCGTTCGACTCGCGGCGACCTGAAGAAAGCCTCTGCCGCATCGGGGTTGGCGCGGGGCACGAAGTAGATCGTGTTACCGTCCAGGAGGCGCGTGGTTGCGCTGTCGCGACCGTACGAGGAGGCGAGCTGACCAGCAGCGGCGACGGCAATCTCGCTCCCGATCAACTGCGGCCCGTAGGCATTGGCCACGACGAGCAGCGCTGGGCGCTGGTCGGCGGCGTCGCCACCTGTACCCAGGCGAATTGCGTGCAGCGCACGGCCACCCGCCGAGCTGCCAATGGTGCTCACCTGCACGAGCCTTGGGTGGGCCCGCTGGAGGCTGTCGAGGGCGCGGCCAAGACTGGCGTGGTCGCGGTAACCGCTGGCGACAGGCTGCTGTGCCTGAAGTTGAGTGGCGCCTAACGCCGGCGCGACGATGGCGACTGCCGCCAACACGTTGTAAGCGCCGCCAGCGCGTCGCGATCGCCGCCAGCTACGAAGCGGGGAAGATTGCATCACTCTCAGGTTGATGTGGGGTGGTGCCGTGACTGGTCACCTACCCGGAATACGGATGGGAACGTCTTATTGCTGGGAAGCCGACGCGGCTTCGCCCCCCTCCGTGCCCGGGGCGTTGGCCAGTCGTCACAGAAGCGTGACCAGTCCATCCAGCATTTCGAGCGCGCCTGAAGCATCAGACGGACGCGGGGCAGCGGAACCGGATCTGGCTGCGGCACGGGGAGCAGGCCTGTCACCAGCTCCCCTGGCCGGGCCGTCCTCGCCATTCCCGTCGCCATCGCTGACGGTGGCCGCTGCGGGCAACGCGCCCGCTACCGATGTCAGCCCCGGGGGCGGTCTCGCGGCGGCACTCCTGCTCTATCTGCTGGCGGTTATCGCGACTGTCACGCTCGCCCCGTTCGAGTTTGCCTGGCCAGACCGGTTGCGCACGTACCCGTCCGAATGGACGATGCTCGACCTCGTCGCGAACGTCCTGCTCTTCTTCCCGCTCGGCTTCGTGGGCGCGATGGCCTGGCCGCGACTGGCGTCGAATGGGGCACGCCGTGCCCTGCTTCTGGGCGCGGTTGCGAGCCTGTCCATAGAGAGCGTGCAGTTGTTCGCGCCGGACCGCTATTCCTCGCCCTGGGACGTGCTCACCAATGCCGCCGGAGCATGGGCCGGCGCGCGGGCGCTGATGCTGGTGCGCCGCCGCCTGGATCCGGCCACGGTGATCGGGCAGCTCGGGCTCGAACTTCCGCTCATCGGGCTGGTCCACCTGCTCATTCCCCTCGGCTGGCTGTCCGGCCTGGCGGTGGGGGCGAGCCCCATGCGCGGCTTCCTCCTCCTCTGCCTTGGCCTGTTCGGCGCGAGTGTGCTCGGTGCGGTGCAGTTGCGGCACTTCGGGCCGGCCGGCCTCTTCTCACCGGCTGGGATGGCAGCGGCAGCGGCGGGTTGGTTCGTTGTGGCGACCCTTCCGGCTCTCAACAGCCAGCCGCGCGAGGTAGTGCTCGTCGCACTGCTGGTTGGGCTGTTCACCTGGCATCGTGCGGCCGGCGGCCGCTCGACACCCGTCGAACAGGAGCTCGACGCTGGAACCGCGGGTGACCGGCGATTCGAGCAGGCGGCCCTCGTGCGTGCGGCTCCCTTCCTGATCGCCTACCTGCTTCTTCTTCCGCTCACAGAGGCGCCTGCGGCGCGCCTGGAGCGGCACATAGTCCTCCGGATAGTCGAGACGATGACGGCCTTCACCCTCCTCGGCTACGCTGTGGCGGAGGCAATGGGGCGCCGGGAACTCTCCTTCCTGCAGGCTGCCTGGCGAGTGGTAGCGGTCGCGCTTCCCGCCGCACTGGGCATGGCGGTGTTGCGCGCTGTCGGCGTTCCCCCGGTAGCCGAATTCTCCGGGCTCGTCGCGGCCGTAGCGGCGGCAACTTATGGGGGATGGCTCTACGACGTGCAGCGGAGGAACGTGCGGGCTATCGTCTCCCGACGCAGCCGAGCGTCTCGCGACCCCGCTGAGCACTCCTGACCGGGGACAGGTCCAGTCGTCACCGGGGCGGCCACTCGATCCTGAACCGTGTCACGAATGGTACGTCGAGGGAGTCGCGCACCACTCCCCATGCTATGTCACCCCTCCGATAGAGGAGTGTCGTGCGCGGAGGCACCGGGACCATACCCAGGTAGTGGCCATCAAGGGAGAAGACGTCGTAGGCGACGGGCTCGCGCCAGCGGCGCGGGGGGACGCTGCGAGGCTCACCCGTTCTCGGTTCGACGATCTCATGTTCGGGGATCCGTTCGCCCGGCATGGAGCGACCTATCCAGATCCGACCGTCCGCACCCACTTCGAGAGTCCGGATAGCTGGCTTCACGTCGGGAATCCGCGGTCCGGTCCACTTCCACGCGGCGTCTATCTGGTGCATTGTCGCCACCATGCGATCTTCGGCATCCTTTCTCTCTTCGGGAGAGACCGGGGTGGGTGCGAGGTCGCGCTCGATGCGCAGCGGCCCCTCGGGCCGGTGAAGTGTCACGGCGTATCTGTCGCCCATCGCGGTCACGAAGTAGCCCGCTGGTCCCATGAACCCGAACGGAGCGGGGGCAAACGGAACGGCCGAGAGAGACGATACTCTGGACTTTCCACTCATGCCGGTCGCTGTCAGAGTCGGCGGCTCCGGACCCACGTAGGGGAGCACGAGCGTGTCCCTCGAGTCGGGGTCGCCGGCGGCCAGGCGTATGTAGCCGCTTCGCCGTTCGCCGTCGGGATTGCCGGGGTCTGGCGGATCGAGCAGATCGAAAAGGTAGACGTTCCCCGCAGTGTCCACGGTCAGGCCGTTATCCATCAGCAGCCGGGAGTTCGCCCGCCAACTACTGATCATCGTACCCGCGGTGTCGTACGCATTGATCCGCTGCAGGCGCGCGTCCCAGGTGAGGATCCTGCCGTCGGGGAGCACTCCCAGCCCGTTCAGATACTGGTACTCCCCCGGTCCGCCGCCCTTCCGCCCCACGTCGCGCAGGTACGTCCCCGCCGAATCGTACTGCCGGAGTTGGGTCGTTGTCTCATCCCAGACGTAGACACCGCCGTGAGGGGCGGGAAGAATCGAGGCGACATTGGCGAACTGGTACTCATCCGGCCCTTCCAGCTCGCCGATGGAGAGTTCGCGAACGAGCCGCGCGGGCGCTCTCAGGTCGCTGGCGCCCGGCGTCCGTATCACGATCGTATCGCCGATGGTGTCGGTGACCGTCTGCCAGCGGTTGGCGACGGCGCTGCTGTCGGAGGAACAGGCGGCGACGATCAGGATGGCGCACGTTGCGGCGATGAGTCGCGCACGGGCCAGGTCACGCCGGCCGGCATTTCCACGCTGAGGACCGGTCGATGGCACCGTAGACGTCACGTCGCGTGCTCGAGATCCGACTGTCGCACCTTCACCGTACTCCCGTCCACCAGTTCGACCAGAAAGCGTGGATCCGGGCCCGGACCGAGCAGCAGTCGTACCCGCCCCATCCCGCCGGAGCCCCGTCCGCTCCCAACCTTGACCGCGTCGCCGGGCCCGAAGTCGACACCATCCATGTGCTCGCCGGCCAGCCAGCGATCGCCGAGGCCGGAGATCATTTCGGGAGGCCGGTGAGCCGGAAGCGCACCACCCTCTGCACATCCATCGAGTCGCGCACTGTTCCCCATGCAACGTCGCCGCGCATGTGGAGAAGTGCGGTGCCTTGAGGCATGGGCAGGTGACCAAGCCAGTGACCGTCGGTGGCGAAGACGTCGTAGCCGGCGCGCGATCGCCAGCGCGGCTCGGGTGGGCCATCGCTGGTGTCAGCGTCCACATTATCCACTCGCTGGCTGAGGAACGAGCGGGCGACCCAGATGCGGCCGTCGGCGTCCACCTTCAGGTAGTCAACGGCTGGCTTCGTGGCGGGTACAGGCGGCCCGTTCCAGCGCCAGCCGGGCGATTGCCGTTGCACCATCCTTGTCATGCGGCGCTCTATCCAGGAACGCTCGGCGGCCTCCACCGGCACCACCGGTACATCGCGCTCGATGCGCAGTGGGCCGTCCGGACGGCCCAGGGTGATCGCGTAGCGGTCCGCCGGTGTGCTCACCAGGTAGCCGAGTGGGCTGACCGACCAGGATGGCTGGGGTACGTACTCGATGTAGAATCGATAGCTGGATACGCTCTGCCCGCTCCCCCCCTCGGACGAGAGCGTACCCGGCGTCGGTAGAGGGGGCGGAAACAGGGTGTCCAGGACGGTGCCGTCGGCAGTGTACCTCACGACACCCATCGGAACGTCTCCGCTGTCGTCGCGCTCGCCGACCGGCAGTTGCAGGTTGAGCCGCCCGGCGCTGTCGGCGAGCAGGCCGTCCTGCATGAACACATTGGTCTCGGCACGCCAGCTACTGACGAACGTTCCGGCGGTGTCGTAGATGTTCACCCGCTGCTGGCCGGCGTCCCAGATTGCCAGGCGGCCATCGGGCATCACGTCCAGTCCGATCGGCCTGTCGTACTCCCCCGGACCGCCGCCCTTGCGGCCGATCTGCCTCACGAAGTGGCCGGTGGAGTCGTAGCGTCGGAGCAGGTTGGCCTGAGCATCCCATACGTACACGTCGCCCGCCGTGGCTGGTAGCACGTTGCCCACATAGCCAAAGGTGTACTCATCGGCACCGTCCGACTCGCCGAACGCCAACTCCGGCAGGAGGCCCACGAGCACTGCCGAGTCGCGAGCGCCCACGGTGCGGACTATCACCGTGTCGCCGATGGTGTCGGTGACGGTGCTCCAGGTCGTGCTGGCTGCAGGCCGGTCGCCACCGCAGGCCACCAGTGGCACGATGGTGAGGAGTGCAATGAGTGAGGGTGGACGCACTTGCTGGCGCACTAGTGCCTCGGTGGTTGGCGGAGTCGCTGGCGTCGCGACATGCGCATGGTCAGTGCTTGCGTTGTCGACAGTACCGAACACGACACATCATGGCTGCCATCCGCGTCTGGTCGTCCGAGTGGGGGTCGAGTTCAGACGCGATGGACGCGTCCTTGCCCATCAAGGCTACCCGAGCCGGGCAGCAACAGGAGGATGATCGCATATACCACTGCGGCAGCGCCGCCGCAATCGCCATGGCGACGGCCGGCGGGATCGTGAGCGGTGATGATCAGCGCCGCCGCAATCGGCATGGCGGTGCCCGGCGGGGTCCTACGCGGCGAACAGTGCCCGGAGAATGAGCACCGTCAACACTATGCCGCCAGCGACGAGCGCGACGAGTGCCGCGAGCAACAGGCCGACGAAGATCCGGCTGCTGCGTTCGACTGCCTGTGGTGCCAGCATGTGTCGCTCCAGCAGGGTGACATTCCTGCTGTTGGCCCTGAATCCCACATCGAACAGGTCGCCAAGTAGCGGGATGGCACCGAGCGTGGTATCGATCGCGACATTGGCGAGCATGCGTAGCAACATCGCCCGCGGCGCACCCTCCTGGGCGGCGAGGAGGATCACCCAGCCGCCCAGCGCCGCGCCGGCCAGGTCACCCGCTCCGGGAACGAGTCCCAGCAGTGGGTCCAGTCCGAAACGGACAGGGGTGCCGGGCACGCGGACAGCTTCATCCAGCAGCCTGGCCAGCGCACGGGCGCGAGCTACCCGCTGTGAAGTCGGCCGTGGAGCGACTCCTGGGGTTCTCGTCAGATCGGATTCCACCTGGCCCGGGAGGGGTTGGATCAGCGTTCGGCGGTGCGGGTGGCAAGCGGCGGCAGATCATGGTCTCGCCGCCAGAGGATCGTGGCCAGGAGCAGCGCCCCCACCGTGAGTGCAGCATCAGCCACATTGAATGTCCAGAAACGGACGTCTCCGAACCCGATGTCGATGAAGTCCACCACGCCGCGCGGAGAACGGAGACGGTCCGCCAGGTTGCCCAGCGCGCCGCTGGCCACGAGGGCGAGGGCGACAGCGAAGCTGCGATCGTGTGCTTCCGCCTCCCGGTACCAGTGGAAGAACAACGCGGTCATGCCCAGCGCGACGCTGGTGAAGAACCAGCGTGAGGCAGGACCCACCGACAGTCCGAACGCCGCGCCCGGGTTGTAGGCGAGAGTGAAGCGCAGCACATCGCCCAGGATCTCCCGCGGCGAGTGCACCGGAAGCAGGTGTGCTTCAGCGAGACGCTTGGTGGCGCAGTCGGTGAGGAGAAGGACGGAGAAGAGCGGCCAGAAGGCCCGCGCTTTCCTGCTGATCATCGAACTGCTCCGTGGCAACTGGGAAGGGCCGCTGAAGTCGGGCCGCGGTCGACCCCGCGCGGTACATTCGCGCCTCTGTGAAGGTACTCAGCGGGCGCGGCGATGGTCCACGCGTCCGACCTATCGGGCCAGCTGGGCACCCTCGTCGCCGTGCTTGTCGGGCGCGCCGGTGCGCTCCGGGGTCCAGGAAGGTGGATCGCTGGCCGGAAAGCTCTCCTTTGACGCCTCATCCACCCGATCGGGCGGAGTCCGCGGGCCGACCTTTCGACGCGAATCGTCGCGCTCGGACGACTCCTCGGGCTTCGCAACGGGGGAAGTGGAAGACATGGTACCTCCGGAAGGAAGTGACAGTGGTGGTGCCGCGGATCCCGGCACCCGACCATGATGCGCTAAATATACCATACTGACGGCGCGGGAGCCGGGAGCTCCTTCCACGGCTCGGTATCGCCCGCCCGATGTCGCCCGCTATTCCAGCCGTACATGGACGATTCGTCCGCCCGGTCCGACCAGCCATCCAGCCCGCGGAGAGGAGAAGCCCACGCTCCAGTACGCCGATCCATCGAGCGCCGTCCAGCTGACCCCGTTGTCGTGGCTGACATCGGCGCCGCCGGGACCCACCATGACCAGGGTCGGAGTGCTGGCCCGGGGGACATACGCTACTCCGTATGCCGCTCCGGCGAAGGTGGGTCGGCCGCCGGTTATCCAGCTTTCACCGCCGTCGGTGGAGCGCGCCACGTAGTCACCGCGTCCGTCCCGTTTTCCTATCTCTCCGCCGACCGCTACCCCGATGTAGGCGTCTCGGAAGGCCACCCCGGTCACGCCGGACGCGTCGCCGGCAACGATGGGAACGGTCGCCGCGCTCCAGGTCGCCCCGCGATCGATGCTTCGCAATATCCGCGAGACAGCGCTGTTCCCGGTCCCGATCCATACCCTGTCCACGCCGAGCGCCGTGATGGTGAAGACACAACTGCCGCTGGCGGCAAACCCACCCTCGCCTGGTTGGGCTGTCGGAAGCCGGGCTGGTCTCTGCCAACTGTCGCCGCCGTCGCGGGTAACCATCACCACCAGCTCGCCGCCTACCGCGTCACCGTAGAGCACGCCACCCTCACTGTCCCAGAAGCCCATGCAGTCGTAGAAGCCGGAACTGTCGGGGTTGGTATGCAGGAGAGCCCAGTTGTCGCCGCCATCCGTGGTCCGGTAGACGCGGCTCATGTCACCGACGCCGGCGCTCATGAGAAAGGCGGTGTCGGCGCTGACCGCCTGCACGTCGCGGAACTGGAGGCTGTCGGCGCCCGCGACCTTCCCGACATGCCAGGTTGCGCCTCCGTCCAGCGTCCGCAGCCAGGTACCCTTGTGCCCGCTCACCCAGACGACCGTATCGTTCACGGCGCTCACGGCCTGCAACAGCGCCGTCGTGCCGCTCTGTTGGGTCTCCAGCACCAAGCGTGGTGGTGCCGGGGCGACCGTGCTGACCGGACGGCTGCAGGCGGACAGGACGATGAGCGGGCCGAGGGTTACGAGAGGGATGGGAACGCGCATGAAGGTGGCGGGTGCGGGTGGCAAGTCGCCGGTCGCCCGGTGCGCCCAAAGCTGACCTGGTATGCCCCCGGGTGCCAGTACCTGTCAATGACGATATCTTTCCAGGATGATCCCGTGGGTCGACAGCGGACTGTCAGTCGCTGGCCGAGCTACTGGGTCGACCTGCGTGTCATTAGGTTCATGGCCTGAGGTTGATGACACGAGCTTCATGGCCTGAGCTTCATGGCCTGGGCTCAATGGCCTGGGCTCAATGGCCATGAGCTTCATCGCAGATGCCGATCAGCCGGGTGATATGGTTCCAGCCCGGAACTGGCATGTCGAATCGAACCATCGCTGTTCGCATCCCTGGGAATCAGCCAGCGCAGCCGGCTTTCGGTCGGGTTCCAACTTCCTTCTCAACCGAAACCGTACGCAGCCGCTGGTGCTGCATCGGAGAGGTCAATTGCGAAAGTCGCTGCAGTCATTCAAGCGTGTGATCGCCGAATATGGCGTGGTGGCGCTCGTCATTCACTACATCGTCTTTGCCATCGTCATCGTCAGCGCCTACCTGGCCATGAACGCCGGCTGGCAACCTTCGGGTCGCATGGCCGGAGCGGGCACGTGGGCGGCGGCGTATGTCGTGGCCAAGATCACTCAGCCGGTACGCCTGATCGTGACGGTGGCGCTGGCGCCGCTCGCGGCGCGCCTGTATGGCCGCCTGTCCGGGCGAGACGTACGCAACGGCAAGTGCCCCATGAGATTGCCGGTTGCACTGGGCAGCGATGACTCGGCGAGTGAACGTCTGCCGCTGGTGGCTGGCGCTTCCGCCACTCCTGCGCCGGTCGGTCTGCCCTTGTCCTGCGCCAAGGCGGCCTCGCCCTCGGATCGCACGCTGAACTGATCGGCCCGGCAGTCGTCGCGAGCTGGCGACGCGGCGACTGCCGGCAGGATGGTCGTCACTCCAGCCGGCGGCGCCTTGCCCGGATCGCGCTCCTCACTCCCGATATCTGACGCGCTCCCGGCACTGCGGGCAGCGCTCACGGAGGGCTCCAGCGCCGTCCTCCAGGCCCCACCAGGGGCTGGCAAGACGACCGGCGTGCCGCCCGCTCTCCTCGGCGAGCCATGGCTGGCCGGTCGCAGGATCGTGATGCTCGAGCCACGGCGCATCGCTGCTCGGGCCGCCGCCCACTTCATGGCCGCCACGATGGGCGAGCGGGTGGGCGAGACGGTAGGATACCGCGTGCGCATGGACAGCCGTATCGGTCCGCGAACGCGCATCGAGGTCGTGACCGAGGGAGTGCTCACCCGCCTCATTCTCGCCGATCCTGCGCTGGAACAGGTCGGACTCGTGATCTTCGACGAGTTCCACGAGCGGAGCGTACACGGCGATGTCGGCCTTGCCCTTGCCCTGCTGTCGCAGGAACTGCTGCGGCCCGACCTCAGGCTGCTAGTCATGTCCGCCACCCTGGACGGCGCGGCCGTGTCACGGCTGCTGGGTAATGCCCCGGTTACAAGCAGCGAGGGGCGGGCATTTCCGGTGGAGACACGCTGGCGGCCGCGTCGCCGTGACGAACACCTGGAACGGGCCGTGAGCGCGACTGTGCGACACGCCCTGCAAGCTGAAGTCGGTGACATCCTCGTCTTCCTGCCCGGCCAGGCCGAGATCCACCGGGTTGCCTCGTTGCTCGATGATTCACCGCTGCCGGCTGGCGTCCGTATCGTACCGCTTCACGGTGCGCTCGCCATGTCCGCGCAGGACGAGGCGATCGCCTCATCGGCGCCGGGCCAACGCAAGGTCGTGCTCTCCACTTCCATTGCCGAAACGAGCCTGACCATCGAGGGGGTGCGCGTGGTGGTGGACGCGGGGCTCGCCCGAGTGCCTCGCTTCAGCCCGCGCTCCGGGATGACGCGGCTGGAGACGGTACGCGTCTCTCGCGCCAGCGCCGACCAGCGCCGTGGTCGGGCCGGTCGCGTGGCGCCAGGTGTCTGTTATCGGCTCTGGCCCGAAGCAGAAGACTCTCACCTGCTGTCCCACGCGCCGCCGGAGATCGTCGACGCCGATCTCGCTCCGCTCGCCCTCGAACTGGCCGAGGCGGGCGTGAGTGACCCGTTGACGCTGCGCTGGCTGGACCCACCGCCGTCAGCGGCCTTTGCCCAGGCGCGCGCACTGCTGGCCGACCTGGGCGCCATCGATCATGGCGGGGATGTGCGGCGCGATGTCGAGACAGGCACCGCAGCCGACACCATGGCTATGGACGCCGGAGCGGTGGACGTCGGAGCTGTGAACGCCAGGTATGTCGACACGCGTCGTATCACCCCGCACGGACGACGGATGGCCACGCTGCCGCTGCACCCGCGGCTTGCCCACATGCTCCTCCGAGGCGTGGCGATGGGTCATGGTGGAGTGGCCTGTGACCTGGCCGCGTTGCTCGGCGAGCGCGACGTTCTGCGCGGCGAGGGCGAGCGAGACGCGTTCGGCGTCCCGGTGGATGCCGACCTGCGCCTGCGTCTGGAGTTACTCAGCGATCGCGGGGCGCTTGCCGACTCTGGCCATGCGCGCGGCCTGCGCGTGGACGGTGACGTGCTGCGGCGCGTGCGCGAGCAATCGCGGCAGTTGCAGCGGCAGCTCGGTGTCCTCGATTCCGCCAGGGCGTCAGGAGAGGTGGACGCGGCGGGCATTCTCCTCGCCCTCGCCTATCCCGACCGCATCGCCCAGCGCCGACCAGGTGCGGGCGGCCGCTTCCTCCTGCGCAACGGGCGCGGGGCTGCATTTGCCCAGCCGCAGGCACTGGGCGAGTCGCCCTGGCTGGTGGTGGCCGAGCTGGATGATCGGCAGCGTGAGGCGCGCATCTTTCTCGCCGCGCCGGTGGAGTTGGTTGACCTGGAACTCCACTTCGCCGATCAGTTACGGACGGTGGAGAGCGTGGAGTGGGACGACAATGCCCAGGTCGTGCGCGCTCGTCGGTCGCGCCGGTTGGGCGCCCTCGTACTGCATGACGCTGCGCTGCGCGATCCCGACCACGGCCAGGTTGCGACCGCGCTACTGGACGTTGTGAGACGACGCGGATTGAAGTCGCTACCGTGGGATCGCCACTCCACTCAACTTCGTCAGCGCCTGGCCTTTCTCCACGAGAAGGCTCCCACCGCCTGGCCAGATACGAGCGATGCGGGACTGGAGCGGAGCCTGGAGACATGGCTGGCGCCGTCGCTCCACTGGCTGCACCGGTGGGACGACGTTCAGCGTGTCTCGCTCACCGACGCCTTGATGACCATGCTGTCCTGGCAGCATCGTGCGGAGTTGGACGCGCTCGCTCCAACGCATTTCACACTACCCAGAGGAGCGCGCGTGGCGATCGACTACTCCGATCCCACGACGCCGGTGCTGGCCGTGCGACTGCAGGAACTGTTCGGCGTTGCCGACACACCGCGCATCGGCCGGGAGCAGGTGCCGCTCACCCTGCACCTGCTCTCGCCTGCCCGGCGCCCGGTGCAGATCACGAGTGATCTCGCCGGCTTCTGGCGCACGAGCTATCTCGATGTGCGCAAGGACATGAAGGGGCGCTATCCGAAACACGACTGGCCGGCGGACCCGATGGGATGAATGGCGTTCAACGAATCCTTTTCAGCGTCACCCACCGTCACCCACCGTCACCCGCCGTCGCCGGCCGTCGCCCACCGTCACCCACCGTCACCCACCGTCACCCACCGTCGCCCACCGTCGCCCACCGTAGATCGGAAGAGCGTCGTGTAGGGAAAGAG